>JAICHT010000072.1 GCA_025924755.1 Chitinophagaceae bacterium
AGTTTTAAAGATTGAATATGCCACTTTTAGAAATAAATAATTGCCCTGCAGTGAAGATAAATTGAAGGTAAAACTTACATGATATAAAGCTGATAAATTAGCGGCGGAAATGCTGTTAAGTATGTACGATGCTTCACTGGGCCAATTTAAACCCCACAGTTGGACTGTTCCGGATATATGGCCGGTTTATGATGGAACTTTATTGTGGAATAGTAATATGAATTTTTCAGCTATTTCATCCGAACAAAAATGGATTAATGAATCCAATTACCGAACCTTTCAAAAGCAATATGATGCTTTCATCTTCAATAATAGAAGTGGAAGAATGTATAAATTTTCTTCTCCTAGAATTGTAAAAGATGAAGAACTAATAAGTGACGCTGCCATTGCGGATTCATCTGTTTCTACACGCTTACCTGGTCGGGTAGCAGGCATTAGAACAGATGTAAGGAACGCCTCGTTAAATGAGGTTGTCGTGGCAGGCTACAGCACTCCAAAAAAACAAAACACAACCTCAAATCCACAAGAAGTCCAGGTACGAAAAAATTTCAACGAAACTGCCTTTTTCTTTCCGCAATTAACCACTGATAGCAGCGGCGCAGTGGAGTTTTCTTTCTCTGTGCCGGAAGCAGTAACCCGTTGGAAATTACAGGCGCTGGCGCATACAAAAGAGCTATCGTTTGGAGTATCACAAAAGGATATTGTAACGCAAAAACTGTTGATGGTACAAACTAATGCGCCGCGTTTTTTACGCCAGGGCGACCGCATAGAACTCAGTACTAAAATCGTCAACTTATCCGGCAAAGAAATTACCGGCCAGGCCGAATTGCAATTGCTGGACGCTACTACCAATCAATCGGTAGACGGCTGGTTTCAAAATCTATATGCCAACCAATATTTTACAGTAGGTGCAGGCCAAAGTGAGGTGGTAAAATTTCCTATTGAAATTCCATTTTTGTATTCAAAACCGCTGCTATGGCGTATTGTAGCAAGAAGTACGGATTCAGCAGCCAATATAGTCCAAAATAGTTTTAGCGATGGAGAAGAAGCCATCATTCCTATATTGACTAATAAAGTGCTAATAACAGAAACATTGCCACTAGTTGTAAAAGGAAACGGCACTAAAAATTTTACGTTCGAACCTTTACTTAAATCCGGCAATAACGAACAGTTGCAAAACCACAGTTTGACTTTTGAATATACGGCTAATGCTGCCTGGTATGCGGTGCAGGCGCTGCCCTATCTTACAGAACCCACTAACGAATGTGCAGAGCAGATCTGGAACCGGTATGATGCCAACTCTATAGCAGCAATGCTGACACAAACTTCACCCCGGTTGAAACAGGTTTTTGAAAAATGGAAAACAGCAGACACCGCTTCACTCTTGTCGAACTTACAGAAGAATGAAGAATTGAAATCGGTTTTGCTGCAGGAAACGCCTTGGGTGTTGCAAGCGAAAACAGAAGCGCAACAAAAGAAAAACATAGCGTTGTTGTTTGATATCATGCATATGAATACTGCTTTAAAAAGCAACTTAGAAAAGTTGCAGGCATTGCAAAGTGAAAACGGTGGCTTCGTATGGTTTGCCGGCAGTCCCGACGACCGGTATATTACGCAGTATATTCTTACAGGCATCGGGCACCTTAAAAAGCTGAATGCTATTGCAAAAGATCAAAAAAGTACATTGGAAGTCATCACTCAAAAAGCACTCTCCTATCTCGATGAAAAAATAAAAAAAGATTATGATAATCTGGTTGCGCATAAAACAGATTTGAAAAAAGTAAACGGCACAGCCATCACCATTCAATATTTATATATGCGCAGCTTTTTCCCGGAGCTGCCAATTCCGAAAAATGCACAAACGGCTTATAATTATTTTCGCCGCCAGGCACAACAATACTGGACAAAAGAAAATAAATACCTGCAGGGCATGATTGCCTTAGCTTTATATCGTAACGGCGATGCACAAACGCCAAAAGCTATTTTACGATCATTGAAAGAAACGTCCATTAATACGGAGATGGGCATGTACTGGAAAGAAAATGCTTTTGGACGCAGCTGGTATTGGTGGCAGGCGCCCATTGAAACGCAAGCATTATTAATAGAAGCGTTTAATGAAATTAGTAATGATACAAAAACAGTGGATGCGCTGAAAACCTGGCTTCTTAAAAACAAACAAACTAATAACTGGCGTACTACCAAAGCCACTGCAGACGCCTGTTACGCCTTGTTATTGCAAGGGAGCAACTGGATAGATAGCCAACCTGTTGTTACAATTAAGGCAGGCAGTTTGGCCATGTCCAATAGCCAGGAAGCAGAAGCTGGCACCGGCTATTTTAAACAAACGCTTGAGGGCTCATTTATAAAGTCTGATATGGGAAATATCAGCGTAACAGTACAACAAAATAATTCTTCTGCACAAGGTTGGGGAGCCGCTTACTGGCAATATTTCGAAGATATGAATAGCATAAAGTCTGCTGCCACTCCATTGCAATTAACCAAGAAACTGTTCGTTGAAAAAAATGAAGATAACGGACCGGTATTGCACCTGGTAAACGAAGGAGATGCTGTGCATATTGGCGATAAAATAATGGTTAGAATTGAGCTGCGGGCAGACAGGGATATGGAATATGTACACATGAAGGATCTTCGGGCCTCTGCGTTAGAACCGGTCAATGTATTAAGCAATTATAAATGGCAGGGAGGCTTAGGATACTATGAAAGCACAAAAGACGCCAGTACCGATTTCTTTTTTAATTATCTGCGCAAAGGCACTTACTTTTTTGAGTATCCTTTATTTGTAACGCATGCCGGTAGCTTTAGCAATGGCATCACTACCATACAGTGTTTATATGCCCCGGAATTTAGTGCTCATAGTGATGGAGTAAAACTTACGGTTGAATAATGTAAGTAAATAAGTGGGCCGATGATCGTTGGTTGTTGATTTTACTATTGAGCCTTTTCAAATAACGGCCAACGAACATCATCCACCTTTTAAATCCATTCAAAGCTTTCATCCCTGGGCATTGCATTAAATACGGTTATTACCTGCTCGGGCGGCGTAGTAAGCTTTCTTAATATACTATTCATCCAGGCGCCATCAACCGTTAATACTGCAGAAAGCGTTTGCTGTTCTTTAATAACCTGGTGTTGAATACTCCATCGCGAAAAATCTTTACGGGCTTTCATCAATTTTAAATTGATATGCACTTCGTCGCCTAATTTTATTTCTCTTCTAAACACGCATTCTTCGCGAAACAAGATAGGACCTACCTGGAGTTGCTGCATCACCTCGGTAGTAAATCCATACTTATTCAAAAACTCTATACGGCAAAAAGCACCCCAGTCATAATACACCGAATGGCGCAAATGAAAATTGGGATCTAAATCGGACCAGCGTATCTGCACTAAATAATTAAAATCGCTCATGTAGGTAAAAGTTGTTTTTGTAAAAAGAAAAATCCGGCAGCCGCGCTGAGGCATATAAAAAAGTCGGCCACCCAAAGTGTAGAAAAACCATATGCTACTGCGGCCTGAGCTGCCAGTGTAGGCGCTAACACCTGGGCCAGTGCAAAGGATATATTGTATGCTGCTGCATATTGGCCACGGTTTTGAGGTGTGCTTCTGCTTACCCAAAAACTATTTACAAACGGAAACAGCAACATCTCACCAAAGGTCATCATAACCATATTCAGCAGCACAATTACCAATACCAAAGAGATGCTTAAAGTAAAATAGGCCAGGCCGGTTAGCAAGGCGCCAATAACCATATATTGTACAGGGTTGCGTTTATTTTCCAGCTTGTATACCATCACCATTTCTACCAACGCAATAATAATTCCGTTCATTGCCAATATGCATCCTATGGTAAATTCGGAAAAGTGTAAATGGTTTTTATAGAAATAAGGAACGAGGCTGAACATTTGAAAAAAACAAAGGCATATTAAAAAGACAAACGACATCGCTTTTAAAAAAACCTTGTCCTGATAGGCTGACTTTCTGATAGTATGCTGCTCTGCAAAAACAGTCGTTACTTTGGTTTTTTTAGGTGCCAGGAAGAACATTAGTAAAAATGAGGCGGCAATACAGGTACTGCCATCTACCCAAAATAACCAGGCATAATTGATACTGGCCAATATACCACCAAGGGCCGGCCCAATAGCCCATCCCAGGTTAACAGCCAGCCTGTTTAACGAATAGCACCGTGTACGATTGTTTTCGCTGCCATAAGCCGCAATAGCGGCAGCGTTGGCCGGCCGGAAGGCTTCACCCAAGCTGCTTAAGAAAAAGATAGCAATAGCTATATGCGGCAGCGTATGCATAGCACCTACTACAAAGAACATAATACCATTCAACAACAAACTAAAAAACTGTACATAGTAAAAACCAAATTTATCGGTAAGCTTGCCGCCAATAAAACTTCCTAATATGGCTCCGCTGCCAAACGTAGCCATTACCCAGCCAGCCTGGGAAAGCGAATATCCTTTACTGGTGAGGTACACAGTTAAAAACGGGATCACCATAGTTCCGCTGCGGTTTACAAACATTACCACTGCCAGCCACCAAATAGAACGCGATAAACCCTGATACGCATTTTTATATAACTGCGTTACAACCTGAAACATTCACGAAATTAAAGTTTCGTTTACATCCTGCTGTTGGCGGTTGCGTTATTTTTGCGTCTCAATAAATAATAAACATGAAAAAAGTTTTCTTAGGTGGACTGCTATTGATATCGGTTGCAGCATTTTCACAAGCAAAAAAGCCGGCGGTTAAAAAAACGGCAGCGTCTGCTACGGTATTAAAGAATCTTACCGATTCGGCCAGCTATGCCATTGGAGTGAGCGTAGCCAACTTTTATAAGCAACAAGGCATGGCCAGCTTAAATGCAGCTATGGTATCGAAAGCCATTACAGATATGATGGATAAGAAAACCCCGCTGATGAATGAAAACGATTGTAACAATGTAATAATGAAATATATGAACCAGGGACAACAGGCAAAAGCCAAACCAAACGTAGAAGCCGGTGAAAAATTTTTAGCCGACAATAAATCGAAACCCGGCGTGAAAACCACACCATCCGGATTGCAATATGAAGTAATTACAGAAGGAACCGGGCCAAAGCCAACCTTAAGCGATACTGTTACGGTGAACTATATAGGGACGCTGATCAACGGAACCGAATTTGACAATTCGTACAAGCGCGGACAGCCAATTTCTTTTCCTGTAGGCGGTGTTATTAAGGGCTGGACAGAAGCGCTTCAGTTGATGCCTGTTGGCTCTAAATATAAATTATATATACCGCAGGAGTTGGCATATGGCACCAATGATGTAGGCAATATACCTGCAGGCTCAGTATTGGTATTTGAAGTAGAGTTATTAAAACTTGGCAGCAGTAAATAACTTTGATTTTCCGGTATATAAAGAAGGGATCATATTTATGACCCCTTCTTTATTGTTTAGCTGATATATTAAAGACATATTATTTAGTTGTGCCCCGTTTACAGATATGCATTCAACCACTATGCAGGATTTTTAGCAGCCAGTTTTTGCTCTGCCCAATGGAGTGCCCGTTGAAATTGTTCTTTTTCGGTAAGATTAGTGTTATCTAAAATGATGGCATCTTCTGCTTGCCGCAATGGACTAATATCGCGGTGCGAATCAATATAATCTCTCAGTTCCAGGTTGGCCTTTATTTCTTCAATAGTAATATTGGGATTTTTTTCATACAGTTCCTGAAATCTTCTTTCTACCCGAACAGCGTTATCGGCCGTCATAAATATTTTTAATTCTGCATCGGGAAATACTACAGTTCCGATATCTCTTCCATCCATTACAATACCTCTTTTCCTTCCCATTTGCTGCTGCTGCGCTACAGCAAACTGCCGTACTTCTTTTATGGCAGCTACATCACTTACTTTTTCGGCTACTACCAAATCGCGTATCACATATTCCACATTTTCGTCGTTCAGGTATATTTCCGACTGGCCGCTTTTTGCATTGTAAACCAAGTCCAGCGCAATATTTTCCAATGCATCGTGCACCGCTTTAGTATGAGTCCAGTCAATATGGTTGCGCAAAAAATACAAGGTAATAGCCCGGTACATAGCACCGCTATCTACATATATATAATTCAGCGCTTTCGCCAGTTGCTTTGCCAAGGTGCTTTTGCCGCAAGACGACCAGCCATCTATGGTGATGATAATTTTTTTGTGTGTCATGTATAGCGGCAAAAATCCTAACTATATATGAGAAAACAAAAGCGGTTTTGTAAAAGGTATCAAATGATTTTATTTCTTTGATTTCTCAATGAGCTGCATGGCTTCTCTTGCATCGCCCCAACCCTGCGGCTGAAACTTTTTACCCGCCATAGCATTATAGGAAACAAAAAAATGTTCAATATCTCTCAAAACATTTTTATTTACATCTTTTAAATCTTTTACATCATTGTAAGTATGCGACAATACGGATACGGCTATTAAGCGGTCGTTCTCCACAGTAGTCTTCTCGTCTTCCGTTTGCATTGCTTTTAACACACCTACTATTCTACATTCCACTACGCAACCAGGATATGCTGCTTCATCCATTATAATCAGCACATCCAGCGGATCGCCGTCATCACCTTTGGTATTGGGTATAAAGCCAAAGTCGAACGGGAACACCATGCCGACCGGCATAATCTTCGTTAATTTAAAAGCTTTAGCCACTTTGTCGTATGCATATTTGTTTCTACAGCCCCTTGGAGTTTCTATGATGATATCGAATGCGCCTGCTCCTTTTGTCTCTTTTTCACTCATAGCAATTGATGTTTGTGTAGAAATGAAACAAAACAAAAATCCCGCCTGTTCAGCGGGATTTAATTATTAATTATCGAGAGCTTTTATGCCTTAGTTTCTTCTTCTACAGGTTTGTGAAGCGTAAAGGTAAGCTTGCCGGCTTCTTTGTCTAAACCAGCCTCCAATACATCACCTGCTTTCACATTCATGTTTAAAATTTCCTCAGCTAACGGATCTTCTAAATACTTCTGAATGGCCCGGTGCAATGGGCGGGCGCCAAACTGCTGATCGTATCCTTTTTCAGCAATAAAGGCTTTTGCTTCTTCAGTAAGATTTAAGCTGAAGCCCAAATTGGTCAACCGTTTCATCACGCCTTTCATCAATATATCAATAATCTGGAAGATGTTTTCCTGCGTTAATGAATTGAAAATTACCACATCGTCAATACGGTTTAAAAACTCCGGAGAGAAGGTACGCTTCAACGCTTTTTCGATAACGGCTTTATTAGCTTCATCGGCATTTTGCACACGGGATGCGGTAGCAAAACCTACACCTTCGCCGAAATCTTTCAGTTGCCGTACCCCGATATTGGAAGTCATAATAATCATGGAGTTTTTAAAATCCACTTTTCTTCCCAGTCCATCGGTTAATTGTCCGTCATCCAATACCTGCAATAAAATATTGTAGATATCCGGATGGGCTTTTTCAATTTCATCTAACAGGATAACGCTATAAGGTTTGCGGCGAATGCGTTCGGTAAGTTGTCCGCCTTCTTCATATCCTACATATCCCGGAGGCGCACCAATTAACCGGCTTACCGTAAACTTCTCCATATACTCACTCATATCAATACGGATGAGTGCATCTTCCGAGTCGAACATATAACGGGCTAATGACCGGGCCAGCTCTGTTTTACCTACACCTGTTGGGCCTAAGAAAATAAACGTACCAATCGGCTTTTTTGGGTCTTTCAGTCCGACACGGTTCCGTTGAATAGCTTTCACTACTTTAGAAATCGCTTCTTCCTGTCCTACTACCATTTCACGCATATCCATCGACATCTTACGCAGCTTTTCGGTTTCTGCTTCCACCATACGCTTTACCGGTATACCTGTCATCATACTAATTACCTCTGCAATCTTTTCTTCATCTATCGGAAAGCGTTTGTGCTTGCTTTCTTCTTCCCAGGCTCCTTTAGCTTTTTCCAGGTCTTCACCTAATCTTTTCTCCGTATCACGCAGCGCAGCGGCTTCTTCAAACTTCTGGCTTTTTACGACGCGATTCTTTTCTACCTTAATATCTTCAATCTTCTTTTCCAGTTCCAGAATGTTTGCAGGCACATTAATGTTTTTTAAATGCACCCTGGCGCCAACTTCGTCCATTACGTCAATGGCTTTGTCAGGCAATAAACGATCGGTAATATAGCGGTCACTTAACTTCACACAGGCGTCAATGGCGTCCTGGTCATAAATAACGCTATGGTAATCTTCGTATTTTGATTTGATGTTATTCAGGATCTGGATCGTATCATCCACACTTGGTGGTTCTATCAATACCTTTTGAAAACGACGGTCCAAAGCACCATCTTTTTCAATATACATACGATATTCATCCAGGGTAGAAGCGCCAATGCATTGCAGCTCGCCACGGGCCAAGGCTGGTTTAAAGATGTTAGACGCATCTAACGACCCGGAGGCGCCGCCAGCACCTACAATGGTATGAATTTCGTCAATAAACAAAATCACATCCCTGTTCTTTTCCAGTTCGTTCATGATGGCTTTCATCCGCTCTTCAAACTGGCCACGGTATTTGGTACCGGCCACCAATGCTGCCAAATCAAGAGAAATAACTCTTTTATCAAATAATACACGAGACACTTTGCGTTGTACTATGCGAAGGGCTAATCCCTCCACAATAGCAGTTTTACCCACGCCGGGCTCCCCAATCAAAATAGGGTTGTTCTTTTTACGGCGCGACAGTATCTGAGATACTCTTTCAATCTCTGATTCGCGGCCTACAATCGGGTCTAAATTACCGGTTTCGGCCAGCTTGGTAATGTCTCTACCAAAATTATCTAATACAGGAGTTTTGCTTTTTGCAGCTCCTGCCTGACGAGATTTTTGCTGTGCAAACTTCTTCTCATCGTCAAAATCATCATCATTCTCTTCAGAGAATTCTGCCCTTACGTCGTTTGATTTTACCATACCCAGTTCTTGGCGGAATAATTCATAATCCACATCAAACTGATTTAAAATCTGAGTGGCAATGTTTTCTTTGTTTTTTAAGATAGACAGCATCAGGTGCTCTGTTTCCACAGTAGGACTTTTTGATGCCTTAGCTTCTAAAACAGTTACCCGTATTACCTTTTCGGCTTGCTTGGTAAGTGGCAAACTATTGATGTTAGCAATATTTTTACCGGTCTTATCCTTTACAGCCAATTCTACTTCTTTACGTAATTCGTATAAGTCAACATTAAAGCTCTTTAAAATGCGTACAGCCGTATTATCACCTTCACGAATTAAGCCTAAAAGTAAATGCTCGGTCCCAATAAAATCATTACCCAAACGCAACGCTTCTTCCCTGCTGAATGATATGATTTCCTTTACTTGCGAGGAAAAATTATTATCCATTTTATACTTATATGCTTTTGTACAATAATAACAAATAAATTTGAGCGCAGTTCAACACAATCTGTTAACTAATTTTCTGCTCAACTTATTATGGAAGTCAAAACTGATACCAAAGAAAAGTTTCATGCCATCACGGTTCCAATTTCTCATTTGTCTGCTAATATGGCAGCGGAACTTTATCAGCAAGTGGTTCCCTTTCTGCAATCTAATATAAGAAATGTAATCCTTAAATTAAAGGATGTTAAAATAATAGATGAAGGAGCTGCCGATACACTGGTAAAACTCCAACAAAAATTTTATGAGGACAATGCTTCTCTTGTGATTTGTGAACTGGAGCCAGAGGTAGAAGATTATTTAGATAAGGCAGAGCTGCTGGAGGTTATGAATGTGACACCTACGGAAAGCGAAGCGGGGGATATTGTGCAAATGGAAGAAATTGAACGCGATTTAATGAACGATGAAGAGTAAGCTGAATTGCATATTCCTCTGCGTCAACTACCCATGCTAACCGCCACATTACAAAACGCACTGAAGCAAATCTTGTTTCAAAAGCTTAATACACTTGCAGCACCTGTAACGTTTCAGGCGGTAGGCGGCGGCTCTATTAATGATACGTACAAGGCTACTTTAAATCAACATAACTTTTTCGTAAAAGTAAATTCGGCGGCAAAATTTCCTCAATTGTTTCAAAAAGAAGTATCTGGCCTTGAATTTATCCATCAGCAAAAAATTTTCAGGGTTCCAAAAATAATAGAAAATATCATTGTTGAAGATCAGCAGGTATTAGTATTAGAATGGATAGACAGTGGTATGCGAACAAATAACTTCTGGAAAAAATTTGGCGAACAACTGGCAGCACAGCACAAGGTTTCAAATGAATACTTTGGCTTTGCAGAAGACAATTATATAGGTAGTGTGGTGCAAACCAATAACTTTTCGTCAGACTGGATATCTTTCTTTATACAACAGCGTTTACAGCCACTTATCAGCCAATGCCGCGATTCAAATCTTTTAAGCACCCAACACATTGCTTCATTTGAGCAACTCTATATACAATTGCCTCAAATTTTTAATGAGGAGCCACCGGCACTTTTACATGGCGATCTGTGGAGGGGCAACTTTATGTGCAATACACAATCAGAGCCGGTTTTAATTGATCCCGCTACGTATTTTGGCCATCGTTCGGTGGATTTGGGACTTACTACTTTGTTCGGTGGTTTCCCAGCCGTTTTTTATGAAGCGTATCAGTATCATTATCCTTTGCCAGATAATTATGAAGAGCAATGGCAGGTAAGTAATCTTTATGCATTACTCATTCACCTGCTGCTCTTTGGCAAAAGTTATTTACTTCAAATAACACATATTTTAGAAAAGCACCAGTAACTTGACACTACCTTTGTACGAGTAAATTGTACTGCATGCTATCTGTAACTATTTTAGGAAACAACTCAGCAGTGCCGGCTTTTAATCGGCATCCTACCAGCCAGGTTGTTACCCAGGATGGCACTAATTATTTGGTAGATTGCGGAGAAGGCACTCAAATACAAATGATCCGGTACAAAGTACGCAGAGGTAAAATTTCCCACATATTTATTTCGCATCTTCATGGCGATCATTACTATGGGTTGATAGGACTAATCAATACGTTTGGCTTGTTATCACACCAACAGGATTTGCATATATACGGACCGGCACCTTTGCAGCAAATTATTGAGATACAATTAAAAGTAACTGAAGCGTACCTGCCGTTTCACTTACATTTTCATACGCTTACGGATAATGCCACGTTGGTAGATAACGAGAAGATCCGGATTAATTGTTTTAAAACTACACACCGTATCGAATGCTATGGTTTTTCGTTTGAAGAAAAAATAATGAAGCGAAAGCTTTTGATAGAAAAGGTTCGGAAGGCAGGCATACCGGTAAGTTTTTATACCAGCCTTCAAAGTGGTCTGGATTATCTTACACCCAAAGGAGGAATTATAAAAAATGATGAGGTTACTATGGCATCTGAGAATGGGAAAAAATATGCGTTCTGTGCCGATACAAAATATGACGAATCCATCATTGAGCATATATATGAAGCGGATATGGTGTATCATGAAACTACATACCTGGATAATTTAAGGGACAAAGCGGAAGAGCGTTTTCATTCCACCACAAGGCAGGCGGCAACGATTGCAAAAAAAGCTAAAATAAAGCAATTACTAATCGGGCATTTCAGTTCTAAGTACAATACCCTGGAGCAATTTCTAATAGAGGCAAGAGATGTCTTTCCAGACACTGAACTGGCTACAGAAGGAAAAACCTACGAGATACACTAAACCCATCAATCACTATTGGGAAGCCATCAGCCAGTTGTAAAACAGCGGAAATTCGTTGCGCCAGGTAGATTCGCTGTGTTTTCCATCTTCGCGGATAACAGTAGTCATATCCGCTTTTGAAAGGCTATGCAACTGGTTGAAAACAGCCAGCATATCCGTTATCATATTTTCACTTTCTTTTTTTCCCGCATAGAAATAAATTTTGCCTTTTACTTTCCTGCCATTTTTTTCTATATCCTTTTTTATGGGTGGTGCTATCCAGAATGCGGGAGAAAAGATGCCTGCACCGCCAAAGACTTTCGGATATTTTAATATCGCATAAAAAGAAATTAATGCACCAAGGGAGCTTCCGGCTATAAAGGTGTGTTTTTGCCTACGCAGGGTTCGGTAGTGCGTATCAATATAAGGCTTTAGCGTATGCACCAAAAAATCAATATACAAATTACCTTCTCCTTTGCCATATTCCGCCATATCATACGGCGAGTATTCGTTTATCCGTTTAGCGGCCCCATTGTCAATGGCCACTACTATAGCTTGCTTATCTGAAGCATGTAAAGAATCCAAGGCTTCATCTACTCCCCACTCGCCTGCAAAAGAAGTAGCCTCATCAAATACATTTTGCCCATCCTGCATATAAAGCACCGGGTAATTTTTGTGAGAAGTGCTATAGTCTTGCGGCAGGTAGATCCAGATGCGGCGGTAACGGTTTAGCTGAGGCATATAAAAAGCCGTATCAATAATATGCACATTTTTACTGGCCGTGCTGTTGGCAATATGGAGCGGTGCTTCAGGTGTGGTATCCGCCTTAGAAATATTGATATTACCATTATAGTCAACGTTCTTCACCTCCGGTCCATTTGGCTTTTTTCCATTATTTTCAGGTGCCATAGTATGTATTTCCTCCGTTTGAAATCTTCCTCCTCTTTTCATATACATGCCGCTTTCCTCAGGCAAACCGGCGGTGGGGTATGATAAGATCCCAATTAAAGCCATAAGACTGCCTGCGGCTAAAAACAATTTCCACATACCGGCTATTTAAAGGTAGTAAGGTATTGCCGCACTTGCTGCATGATAGTATTGCTTAAAGGCACCAATGGCAAACGGAAATTATTTTCAATGATATTCATTTCACTTAAAAATGCTTTTACCCCTGCCGGATTATTTTCTGCAAACAACAAATCAAATCCTTCCAATAATTTGTAATGAAGGCTGCGAGCCTTGTCACTGTCTTTTTTCAATGCGGCCTGCACCATAGCACAAAAATCTTTCGGGAAACAATTAGCAGCTACACTGATAACACCTTCCATACCGCAGGCTATCAACGGAAGCGTTAAATGATCATCACCACTGACAACCAAAAAGTCGGCCGGTCTATCCCGCAAGATATGCATGCACTGAACCATATTGCCGCTGGCTTCTTTTATGCCTTTAATATTTTCTACTTCAAGGGCCAGGCGCAAGGTAGTAGCAGCAGTAATATTGCTGCTGGTTCTGCCGGGCACATTGTACAAAATAACAGGTTTGGCAGCCGCCTCCGCAATCGCTTTATAATGTTGAAAAATACCTTCCTGCGAGGGTTTGCTATAATATGGGCTGGCTGATAGTATGGCTACTGCTTTGTC
>JAICHT010000073.1 GCA_025924755.1 Chitinophagaceae bacterium
AAGCGGATTGAGCCTGACTGCCATTCCAAACCCAAGTAAAACATACTTCAGTTTGGTGATAAAGAGCAATAATACTAAGGACAATGCAATTGTAAATGTATATGATGCAGTTGGCCGGTTGATAGAAGCCAGAAGTGTAAGCGCCAACCAAACAGTTTTACTGGGTTCTTTCTATACACCAGGAATTTACTTTGTCGAAGTGATACAAAATAAGCAAAGGGTGAGTGTAAAACTAATCAAGCAACCCGAGTAATTTTTTGTTCGAATGATGTAAAAAGGTGGTACAAGTAGTACCACCTTTTTATTTTATAGAAGCCGATTTTTTACATAATAATAAACGTGAGGGTAGTGAGAGTAGAAGCATATCAAATTAAATTTACCAGCAGCGCTGTCCACCCGGTTTGATGGCTGGCACCCAACCCCCGGGACGTATCGCCATGAAAATATTCATAAAACTGCACCAGGTCGTTACCTTCTTTTTCATAAAACCAGTTATACGGCCCATATACCGGGCGATTGCCCTTTTCGTCTTTTTTAAAAATAGATGACAACTTGGAAATAAGTTCATTAGCTACCTGCTGCAGGTTTAATAAATTTCCCGAACCGGTTGGGTATTCTACCTTTAAACCTTCGCCGTAAAATGCGCCATACCGCTGCAAGGCTTTTATAAATAAATAATTAATGGGCATCCATATAGGCCCGCGCCAATTAGAATTTCCGCCAAACAGATCTGAAGTAGAATCGGCAGGGTCGTATTCAATAGTATAGTCGTTTCCTTCTAGCATAACGGTATAAGGATGTTGCTGGTAATATTTTGATAAGGCTCTTACACCACCGGGAGCTAAAAATTCGGCTTCATCTAAAAACTTTTGCAGTATTGAAACCAGGCGTTCTTTATGCACTAATGATAACAGCACTTCTTCTTCATCGCTTTGCTCCTCACTTGGTAAATATTTATTATTGGCGATCCGGTATTGCTTATACCAATGCATTCTTTTTTTAAAATCATTCAGTTTGGCAATGCAATCTTTTTCAATAATAGAAACGGCAAACAATGGAATAAGACCCACTACAGACCGGACTTTGAGCGGAAACGGTTCTTTGCCGGTTAAATAAAGAACGTCATAAAAAAAGTGGTCATCTTCGTTCCAAAGGCCCATCTCATTCAGCGCTTCTGCAATAATTACAAAGTGCTCGTAAAACTTGGTGGCAGCGTCTTCAAACGAATCATCATGCACGGCTATTTCCAGGGCAATATCCATCATATTCAAAGCATACATTCCCATCCAACTGGTTCCGTCCGATTGTTCCAATTCTATTTCATTGGGCAGTTGAATGTTCCGATTAAAAATGCCAATATTATCAAGACCTAAAAATCCACCTTCAAAAATGTTGTTGCCATTTATGTCTTTCCGGTTGATCCACCAGGTGAAGTTGATAATGAGCTTTTGAAATATTTTTTTCAAAAAATTGATATCGCCTTTGCCGGTTAATTTTTTTTCAATACGATATACTTCCAAAGCTGCAACCGCATGCACCGGAGGGTTTACATCACTAAAGTCCCACTCATAAGCAGGCAGTTGGCCTTCCGGTTTCATATACCACTCCCGCATCAATACCAGCAACTGGTTTTTTGCATAGGCGGCGTCTATCATAGCCATGGCAATAGCATGAAAAGCTGAGTCCCATGCGGCATACCAGGGATATTCCCATTTGTCCGGCATCGATAGCACATCCTGGTTTTTTAAATATTTCCAGGTATGATCCCTGCCATTTAACCTCGATTGAGAAACCGGCGTAATGCCATCGCTGGTATGCAGCCAACGCTCTACATCAAAATGATAGTATTGCTTGCTCCATAACAAACCTGCAAAAGCCTGCCTTTGAATATTGTCTAAATCGGCCGAACGATTGGTGAGTATGGACTGATAAAATTCGTCGGCTTCTTTTTTTCTTTTTTTAAATAGGGATTCAAAATCTTTTTCGAAAGGCGTATCTGTTTTTGTAGTGGTTAAGCGCAGGTATATTGTTTTTGAGCTACCGCCTTCTAATTGCAGCTGGTATACCGGGGCGCATTTTGTCCCCTGCTTTTTTTGCCGTAAAGCCTTTGTATTTTTATTCTCTATAATGGCTTCATGAAAAGCATCTTTTACAAACTCTGTTTCGTTGGGTTTGTTAAAAAGTTTCTGAAGGTTGGTTTCATTTTCAGTAAATAACAGGTCATCTGCATTTTGAAAATAAAAAAAATAATCATCCAGGTTTTCGTGCTTTATATGTACACTTCCTTTATTGATATATTCAATAGAAGGTTTATTTTTTAAGCCCTTATATTGCCAGCGGTTGTAAAACCAGAGTGTCGGCAAAACGGTGAGTGGCGCCGCTTCGGTGCTTCTGTTTACTATTTCGATTTTAATATAAATATCCTCGCTGGTGCTTTTAGCGTACTCAATAAAAACATCAAAGTACTTATCATCATTAAAAACACCGGTGTCTAAAATTTCATACTCGGGAACCTGCCGGTTACGGGCTTTACTTTTATCAATTAAATCCTGGTATGGATATTCTGCCTGCGGATATTTATAGAGGTACTTCATGTAATAATGTGTAGGAATATTATCCAGGTAATAATAGAGTTCCTTTACATCTTCGCCATGATTGCCTTCGCCATTGGTTAAGCCAAACAGCCGTTCTTTTAATATGGGGTCTTTGCCATTCCATAAGGCAATAGCAAAACAGAGGTTTTGAAAATAGTCGGATATGCCGCCGATACCATCTTCGCCCCAGCGATATGCTCGGCTGCGTGCCTGGTCGTGTGTAAAATAATTCCACGCATCGCCATTCTGGCTATAGTCTTCACGTACGGTTCCCCATTGCCTTTCGCTTAAATAAGGCCCCCATTGCTCTAGCGGTACTTCTTTAGTGGCATTGGCATCCAGTCTTTGCTGTTCAGCCGATTTATTAGTAGTGTTCATATTATCCATTGGTAGAAAATCCGGGGTAAAGCGTCATGCCGCCATCTACAAAAATAGTAGCGCCGGTAATATAGTCCGATTCATCGCTGGCCAGCCATACTGCTACTTTGCCAATATCTTCGGGCTGTCCGATACGGTTGTAAGGTATTAAGGTAAGCAAACTTTTAAGTGCCTCCGGTGTTTCCCATGCCGAACGGTTGATAGGTGTTTGTATAGCCCCGGGTGCTATACTGTTGATGCGTATTTTTTTAGGGGCTAATTCCTGCGCCATGCTTTGCATCAGCAAATTAATACCGCCTTTACTGGTGGCATAGTTTACATGGCCAGCCCATGGAATTACCTGGTGCACACTACTCATACATATAATTTTTCCTAATGCAGCGCTTCTTTCCGGTACCATTCCCCTGCGCAAAAACTCGCGGGTAGCTTCACGGGCACATAGAAACTGCCCGGTAAGATTCACATCTATCACTAATTGCCATTGCGCCAGCGTCATATTTTCAAACGGCGCATCTTGCTGCAGGCCGGCATTATTTACCAATATATCTATGGTTCCAAATTCTTTGTACATGGCCTGAAACATCGCCTGCACCTGGTCTTCTTTACTTACATCTGCATGTAGGGCAATGGCATTGCCACCGGCTGCTTTTATTTTATCTACCACCTGCTGCGCCACTTCCGGCTTGCTTACATAATTTACTACTACGTTTGCCCCATCATTGCCCATGGCAATGGCTACGGCTTCGCCAATGCCGCTATTGGCGCCGGTTACCAGCGCCGCTTGTCCTTTCAATTTTGGATTCTGATTCATATTGCTGAAACAAATTTTTAGAAATAATTTACTATAAGAATACTGAGTAATGTAGTTAAATAAAGAGCTGGCTGTTTTTAATAGTTGGTTAATGAACAAAGATTGTGCTGATAATATCAACTGGTTGATATAATGCCATTGATATTTTCAAAGGAGAAGTTTATAAAACAAGATAATATGAAATTATCATTTACAACTTAGAGCTGCCTGAAGTTGAGCTTGATATTCGCTAACTATTAAAATGTTGGGCTCATTAATCTTTACCCGGATATTTTCATCAAAGGCAACTGATTACCTTTCTTTTTCCTTATTTTTAGATAGCTGACCTTAATGGAAAGGAGAGATCAGTTAATTTAGTATTCAACACTCACTTTATAAAATAACGATTATGACATCGCGACGTTCTTTTCTTAAGTCTACTACGCTTGCTTCTGCGGGAGTATTAATAGCCCCGTCTCTATTAAAACATTACGATAAAAAGTATATTGGCCTCCAGCTTTATACCGTTAGAGATGCGATGCAAACGGATCCTTCCGGCACCTTGGCTAAAGTAGCACAAATAGGATATAACTCCGTAGAAGGCGCTACCTATACCGGCACCGAAATGTTTTATGGCATGGATCCTAAAACATTTGCAAACGTTTTAAAACAAAACGGGCTGATTATGCCCAGCAGCCACTACCGGCTGGGCGAAGAAAAGGTCAACGGCGAATCGCAAAAAGGTACGATACTCAACGATTGGGACAGGGCTGTGGATGATGCTGCTGCCGTAGGTGTCAAGTATATGGTTTGTGCATACTTATCTACAGATGAACGTGGCAATCTGGACCATTACAAAAAAATAGGAGAGGACTTTAATAAAGCAGGAGAAAGATGTAAGAAAGCCGGCATCCAGCTTTGCTATCACAACCACGACTTTGAATTTGTGCAGCAGGATGGAAAGTATCCTTACGAAACATTGCTGCAGAATACAGACAAGAACCTGGTGAAAATGGAAATGGATATTTACTGGGTAACGAAGGCTGGCCAGGATCCTGTAGCTTTAATTAATAAGCACCCCGGACGTTTTCCGCTATGGCATGTAAAGGATATGGATAATACCGCTGATAAAGCCTTTACAGAAGTAGGCAATGGTACTATTGATTTTAAACGGGTATTTAAACTGGCTGATAAGGCAGGGTTGAAATACTTTTTTGTAGAGCAGGATAAAACACCCGGTTCTCCTTTTGACAGTATTACCAAAAGCATCTCGTATATTAAAAAGAACTTGGTATAAATAAGTAAGCTGATAGCATTTAAAACGAAAACCATTTGAACAGATCAAATGGTTTTCGTTTTTGCAAAAAGAAGTTTGGAGTAGCTGCTTTTGTAATATGTAGTTACACCCTATAGCAGATAGCATTAATATTCATACCGGCGCCTACGGATGCAAATAGTATCACATCACCGGTTTGAAGATTGTGGCCCGGGTCGCAACCTTTATTTACCAAATCAAATAAGGTAGGCACAGTAGCAACCGAACTATTGCCTAAATAATGAATGCACATAGGCATGATATCTTCAGGAGCTTTGGGTATGTCATATAACTTATACAGCGCCTGCACAATGGCTTCATCCATTTTTTCATTGGCCTGGTGAATAAATATCTTTTTTAAATCGGTAATGGATAGGCCACTTTTATCAAGGCAATCTTTCATAGCTTGAGGCACATATTTCAGCGCATATTCATACACCTTTCTTCCCTTCATTTTCATATACTTTACCTCCTGGTCATCTGCAGGGTTATAAGGTTGATCCATATATAAAAAGAACGTTTCTTCGGCGCAATGGCTCAGGCCGCTGCTTGAAAGTATTCCCCTGTTTTCGGTTTCTTTGTATTCAACCACCGTGGCTCCTGCACCATCGCTAAATATCATGCTATCCCTGTCGTGCACATCAATTATTCTGGATAGGGTTTCGGCACCTATTACCAAGGCTTTTTTAGCCATGCCTGCTTTAAAAAACGCGTCGGTTTGTATCATGCCTAATACCCAGCCCGGGCAGCCAAATAACACATCGAAGGCTATGCAAGACGGATTTTTGATGTTTAACTGGTGTTTTACCCTGCTGGCTAAAGCAGGCACTGTATCGGATTGTATGCTTCCTTTTTTTACATCTCCAAAGTTATGGGCTACTATAATCAGGTCGAGAGTTTCGGGGTTAATGCCACTATCTTCAATAGCATTAGCCGCAGCAAAGGCTGCTATATTTGATGCCGTTAAGTTATCCGATACATAGCGCCTTTCTGCAATGCCGGTAATTTTATGAAATTTATCGATGATGGTAGCGCTATCTGTTTCTATAGGCGTACTATCTTCTGCATAAAATTTTTGATTTATAAAGTCGCTGTTCTTTTTAATTTCAGTTGGTATGTAACTGCCTGTTCCTGTAATTACTGACCGCATCATAATAGTGAAAATGGTATTTTAAAGCGTATTTGTTGATTTCAATAACTGCTGTTTGGAAGAACACAAATTTTTCAAATGTAGGTTAAAGTACGAATGTCAGGTAAGTTTTTAGGTTTTAGGGGATAAAAGGATTACGTTTTCGGCAATTTAGCGTATGGCAAAACTGCATATAAATTTAATTGCTTAAAAATAAAGTAATAAAATTTTTATTTGAGCGACCGAGTATCGGTTACTAAGGTAAATATAAAGGCTTAATGGAGGCTGAAAGGCATAAAAAAAGCCTTGGTAAACCAAGGCTTGCTCACAAAAGATAATATATTAAAACCTTTTTTTGTAGCCACCGCCACCATTGTTACCTTGGTAGCCGCCGCTGTTACGGGCAGGTCTGTCTTCTTTTGGTTTAGCTTCCATTACACGAATGGTTCTGCCTTCTACTGAAGCTTGATCTAATTCAGCAATTGCTTTTTTAGAAGCTTCATCGTCAGACATTTCAACAAAACCAAATCCACGGGATTGGTTCGTCATTTTGTCTACAATCACCTTGGCTGAAGTTACTTCTCCATAAGGTGCAAAAAACTCTTTTAAGTCTTCATCCTGTACGTTGAAGCTTAAATTTGAAACGTAAATGTTCATTCTTTCTTTTTTAAAATTAAAGTATCTGAGGCGAAGCAATAAATTGAAAGAAACTAATGCGTAGAAAAAACTTACAGATTAATTGACTTTTACTAAATGCGATGCTCAAATTAACTAGGCAAATCTAGACTATATTTCTTTAATTAATGTAAAGAAAATTATAAACTTATCATTTTTTAGTAAAAACATTTCTTTACCGCGTATTTAACAATCTTCTCTTTTTATAAGAAGAAATGACTTGCTACTAGAGGAAAGATGCATTATTATTATAAATTTCGGGAGCAAAAGAAAAGCCCCTGAATAACAGGGGGCTTTCTTGCAAAAAAATGCTTTAATTCTTTATAGGTGCCGAGCCAGCACTTGCGCCATTAAAATCCAGCTCATTTTGTGGTACATCCCAATAATCTTCATAATTATAATCTATAAAACAAGGCAATAGCTTAGCGGAAGTACTATTAATTAAACTTCCGGGCACCATTACATTTGCATTGGCCCTGCCACCACCACTTGCTGCAGGTGCTGTTATTCCCCAACGGCGGGCATCATAAAAGGCAACGCCCCGCAAGTATAAAGCAACCCTTCTTTCGCTGCGTAATTCTTCTATTGCCTGTGCCTGTGTTAACCCTGTATTTGCCACATGGGCTAAGCCGGCATTTTGCGCATCCCGAACCTGGTCAATCAATGCCAGTCCAGCCTCAATATCGGTTCCGCTTCTAATATCTGCTTCAGCCATCATTAGCGTGTTTTCTTCCCATGTTCCTGATATGCTAATAGCGCCTAAACTGTTGTCTGTAGCATAAGAGCCCCCATCTTCAATATCTACTACGTTCCAGCGGGTGCCAAACTGGATGCCCCTGTTACGCACATTTACTACCGCGCCACCAGGTATGCTGTCAAAATTTTTAAGAAACCGTTGGTCGCCGGGCTTGTAATCCTGTATCAGGCGTTCGGAAACCCAGGCAAACCCGCTGCCATATGAATGGAAAGCAAACGGATGATAGAAGTTGGCAGAAAGATCGTTGGTAGCGCCCGGTGCCATACCAAACATAAATGAGTAATCGCCTTTTACCATACCAGTTGTTGCCAGCGAAGTAATCTGTGCCCAATCGGTGCTGGTCATGTCAGCTACTTTATGATTTACCAGGTAATTACGGGCTTTATAGGTGTTTATTTGTCTTACCCACATAGCTGGTGTAATAATCTGCTTATTCAGGTTAAAGCTAGGCACAATAGCCATAAATACCTGGTCGTAATCTGCATTCTCTGTCAGGTTGTTTAAGATAGCTGCCGCCTTATCAAAGTTGGCATTTGCTTCGGTAATAACCGCATCATGGCCTGCAAAGTTTCCATTGGTTATGCCTGTACCTGGTTCGTTATTAATAACACCGGCCAGGTAAATAGACCCTATGCGTGAATAAGCATATCCTTTCCACCAATATGCCCAGGCGGTTAGTAAAGCCTTTTTAGTAGCTGCATCTCCTGAAAGCTGTAAGGCGGTATTGTCAAGCGCCTTCAATAAAGTGTTGGACTGCACATTCATAAAATTGCACACGTTCCATTCGTATTGAATTGCATTTCCTTCACCGGCCTGCCGGCTATTGTTTGCTTCCAATATACTTTTTTGATCAAGGCCGGTTGGGTTCGTCCACTTAATATTGTAAGGGGCCGGCAGTGTAATAGAAGTAACGTTTGCCGGATAACGCATGCCCCAGTTGGCCCACGGAGAAAAATCTTCATCACCCATATTACTTTGGATTGCTAAAGCTATCTGCAAAATATTAGTAGAGCCTTCGCCGGGTACATCGGCAATCCATTTTGAAAAGATCCCTTCGGCGAATGATTCAATACCTGCTTCGGTAGTTAAAGAAGCCGGGGTGGGTTGGTTTGGATTGGTTAACTGTAAGGTAGATTTTTTACAAGCACCTAAGATCACAAGAGGCGCCAGTAAGAAAAGAATATATTTTTTCATATTTAATGATTAAGAAAGGTCAATTAAAAACCAACGTTGATACTAAACTGGTAAGATTTAAGGTTAGGAATGCCGAAATAATCTACTCCTTTAAAGGCGCCAAGCCCCGTTAACTGGTTGCCCTGTGTATCTACGGATGTAGTGTTTTCAGGATCTAAGCCGGTGTAGTTTGTAAAGGTCAACAGGTTTCTGCCTGCTATTGTAGCTGAAAGGCGTTTTACCCAATTTGCTTTTATGATATTTGTAAAATCATAAGTTAAAGACACATCTCTCAACCGGATAAACGACCCATCTTCCACAAACCACGAGGTAGGTTTTACCAAGTTGTATAAACTTTGATAGTAGTTTACAAAAGCACCAGTCTTACCGTTGATAGTAACTGCATTATCGAAATCGGCTGATACGCCACCTGCTCCGCCAGAACCTCCTGCGGGTGAGTAAAGCCATTGACGGGTCATATTGTAAATGTTATTGCCATGCACCCAGTCAAATTGAAAAGATACGGTCCATGCTTTAAACAGGTTTACGGTGTTTATTAGTGAAGAATTAAAATCGGGGTATGCTTTGCCAATTACAGACAAATCGTTAGCAGCGGTCAATACGACGCTGTTAGTATTAATGTTTACTACATTTCCGTTGACAATTGTATAATCACCTCGCTGCGCTTCGGGTATGTAAGGTGCTTTAGTACCTTGATTGATCTGGTCGATACTATGCAGTGGTGTCTGTCCATAAAAAATGCCCAACTCCTGGCCTTCTTTCAAAGCAAACTCTCCGGAGATTACATCCAAACCGTTGGCGATTTTATCAATTTTGCTTTTAGCGAAGCCCCAGCGTACGCCCATGTTCCAAGTGATATTGGAAGCAGCATACATGGTAGCATCCAGCGAAAGATCTACACCTTTTGAAGAAAGCGTAGTTAAATTGTCAATACGGTTATTAAAGCCGGAAGAAGCAGCTACGTTGGCCTGTTGAATAATATCTTCCGACTTCCTTTGCCAGTAAGTAGCGCTTAAGTTCAGCTTATGAACCCAATTGCCTTTAAATAAACTGAGCCCAATATCGGTACCTACTTCCAGCTCTTTACTTACTTGCACCCTTAAATTGGCATTGCTGGCTACGTTTGGTAAGGATAAGGAAACGCCGTTTCCAAGTGTAGCTACATCAAACGTTACCTGGCGCTGATAGCGGTCGGGTTGAATACCAGCTTCTCCATAAGCGGCTCTCAGTTTCCAATCGCTTATCAAATCATGATTACTCATTAATTCGGACGGGCGGAAGTATATCGTTCCGCGTGGAAAAGTAAAAGGCTTCGAGCCGGCGCCAAATTCAGAAGAATAATCAGAACGGAAGCCAGCAGAAATGCCCGCAAGGTTTGCAAAGTCAATCGTCTGGTTAAGTAATACGCCAAAGGTGGTAAAAGCCGAACTGAAATCGCCATCCGTTTTAACCTGTGATAAATTAATATTGGAAGGAGGATACACCGGCAACTGGATGCCTTCTGCATAATAGCTGCGGTAATTATCTTTCCGCCAGTCATAGGATACCTGTGTTACCGTGCGGATGGGCAGGCTGGAATGGAAATCTTTTTGGAAATCTGTTTTTAAGTAAAGCGTAGACAAAGCGTTCTCGTAGATGTCTTTACTGAATGAGTTGGTGATACTGCCCTGGCGGTCGGGACCCCAGTGAAGCGAGCTTTGTAAAGCCGATGACTGGTTCAGGTAATAGTTATTTCCATCGCTGGTATTATAGTTTACACCATATTTAAAGTCCAGTTCTACAAAGCGGTTAATTTTATAATTCGCATCAAAGTTCTGTACCAGTTGTAAAGATTTAATATTGTGCTGATGCCATTCCTGTTCTGATAACGAGTTGTTTTGGTTTGACGAATTGGATGTTTTTATAGCCCGGTGGCCAGTAGAATCCAGCCAATTTAAATCTACCCAGGGATAAGCATTTAATACGGCAAACCGGTTTCCGTTCAGCAAATTGTTGTTGCTAACAATTGCCTGCGAGGAGGTTCTGAATGTAAAACCTTTAAACAATTGGAAGCCGAGGTTCAATGATAAATTGGTACGGTTAAATTTATTGCTGAACACGTCCTGCTGATCCAGGCGGGAAGCAACAAATGAATAATCGGTACTGGGACCGCCACCATTTAAGCTTATAGAATGATTGAAAGTAAGCGCCTGTCGGAAAGCCTGATCCAGGTGGTTAAAAATGGGAATATTGTAGGTTTCGTTATTCACAGTTTCAGGGTGGGTAGATGGATCGGGTACTGCAGGGTCTGTCCATGCACCTGTAGCATCGCGGCTAATAGGGTTGCCTGATGAATTTAATATATTGCCGCTGGCATCGGTAACATAATGGTGGTATTTTGCCAATACAGGGTGTCCTTCCAACACTTTGTCAATACTAACTTTAGATGAGGCGCTGATACTGAGCTTGCTGTTAAGCGATCCTTTTTTCGTAAAAATCTGTATAACGCCATTAGCTCCCTGGGCACCATATAGCGTACCGCCGGCTGCACCTTTTACTACCTCTATATGGTCTACGTTGGCTGGGTCTAAACTGGTTAAATCTCTTACTTCCACACCATCAACTAAAATTAAAGGGGTAGAACTGCCCAAACTATTAATGCCGCGTAAGATGATATTAAAACCTGCACCAGGCTGGCCGCTGGTTTGTTGTATTTGCGCACCTGCTATCTGGCCGGTTAATGCTTGCTCAATGGAAGTAGTGGCGCTCTTTGCAAAATCTCTTGAAGATACAGCGGCCACATCTATGGCTACCTTCTTTCTGCTGGTAGCTACGCCTACACCTGTTACCACCACATCCGACATGGTTTTAGTATCAGGATTTAATCTTACCGCAAGATTGGGAGTAGCCGTAACATCTGTAGTTTCAAAACCTACTGCACTAATAATTAAATGGGTGCCGGTTGGTACTGCTATGGTAAACGTACCATTATTAGCAGTAGTAGTTCCTTTGTTTGTGCTCTTTTGCATTACAGATACACCCGGCAATGGAGCGCCTTTATCATCAGTAACTTTACCAGCTACTGTAATAAGCTGTGCCATGCCATGGGTAATAAGCAATAGAATACTACAAAAACTTAATAGTAGTTTTTTTCTCATGTGAATTGTGTTTTATAAAATGTAATAGTCCAACAATAGCCTTTTAAAGCAACCATTGGAACTTAGGAAGTGTTCAAACCAAAAATATTGAAATTGTTATTAGAAAATTTGTATTTAAAATAATAATTATAAAAAGATGTTTCTAGATTAAGGAGGCTTCAAAAGGTTTTCCTAAGCTCTTAATCGTTAATTATTCAACCTTCCCACATTTCATATAAACCTCATTTGGTACCACTAAAGTCATGTATTAGAATCTCTTACAATAATGGAGACATAATTTATAAAACAAGAGTTCATTTGAAGTTGTTAATGGATTGTTAACGGCGTGCAGCGCTATATGGAACAGCAGAATTTTCTTAATGGCGCAGGTGAAATTCCAGATAAAATGGAAGGTATCGCCGCCACTTATTTATCAGAAGTGCTGGCAAAAAATCCGCACGGGCCGTATGCACTGGCTGGTTATTTC
The DNA here is from genome assembly GCA_025924755.1 of Chitinophagaceae bacterium. Lineage (GTDB taxonomy): Bacteria > Bacteroidota > Bacteroidia > Chitinophagales > Chitinophagaceae > Flavisolibacter. The sequence continues at coordinate 12,436 of JAICHT010000073.1, forward strand.
ATGGGTGGTATTATTGCTTTCGAAAATGGCACAACAGCGAAAGTTAATGGGAAAAAGAACTAAAGATGCTGGCAATATTAGATACCTATGCCAAAGCAGCCGGCCGCACAACTTCACTACCATTTGAAACACTAAGTAAAACCAGTTTTGCATTAATGAAATCGCTTTACTCAGTACTATTGTTATTGAAACATCCGGGTCGCAAAATTCATTATGAAATGCATTTGCTAAAACTGAAATTGTATAATTCTTTGGGCAGAAAGAAATTGCTTAGAAGAAATGGAAACACCGGATTTTTCAGCAATATCAAAAAAAATGAAGAAAAGAATAAAGAAGCGATATACAAGTATGTTTATAAGGCAAATGCCGGTAGTATTGATTTATTCAGGGTCACAAAACATACTTTTTATGTAGATGATTTTGAATACCTGGGGATGGAAGCCACATGCTGCTTCTATTTCTCTACACGATATACCTGTAGAGCACAACAAAATGTTTGAACCCCATATGATAAAGAATTGGCAGAGGTATTACAGGAGTGTCTGGACCAAGTGTAAAATTGCACCCGGAAGAAATCAATACCGCGTTCCACTATCACCAGCAAAAAAATCAACAACGTTTTATTATCAGCAGGGGCATATTAAACACTATTAGCTTCCTATTGCAACCAACTTCCGCAGGATTTTTTATTTGAAAAAGACGCCAACAAATAACCGGTTATGCATAACGGTTATAGTCATAACCCGCATTTTAATATTGCCCATTCCAGCGAAGTTCTGTTGCCTGCGCCGCTAATCAACCGCTAAATTTTTATAACCTGGACGCTTCTGTTTTATCCCATTTTTATA
>JAICHT010000074.1 GCA_025924755.1 Chitinophagaceae bacterium
AAACAGCCCTGCTGGCTGATGTGCATGATACAGAAAAGTTTAGCAGGCATATGCTCAGACTGGTGGAAAATGAGGAGGTGAGAAAGAGATTGAGTGCTCATAGCAGGGAGCATGTAATGAAGCGGTTTAGCTATCAGCGGTTAATAAAAGATGTGTCCGGCTTGTATAGTGAATTATTACAAAAGAAGAAAAGTTGATGTTTTTCTGGAATAAGAAACATAAAGAACCCATTGATTTAAGCTGGTTAGGCACCGATATCCATTCGCACCTGATAGCCGGCATTGATGATGGTGCACAGGATACGGCCGCATCGCTGGCATTGGTACAGGGACTTGCCAACCTGGGTTATAAAAAATTAATAACTACACCGCATATTTTATGGGATGTATATGCCAACACACCCGAAATTATTGCCAGGGGGCACGACGAGTTAAAAGCTGCGGTAAAAGAAGCAGGTATTGTGATGGATATTCAGGCAGCAGCCGAGTATTTTATTGATGAACACTTTGAGGAGCAACTGGCCAATAAAGTACCACTACTGCCCATTAGCGGCAATATGATATTGGTAGAATTTTCGATGATCACCGCGCCTTTCGATTTGCAAAATGTATTGTTCGAAATGCAGCTTCAAAATTATCAGCCCATTATTGCGCACCCGGAGCGATATGCATACCTGATAAATAAAAGAGATTTTTTTGATGATTTGAAAAATAGCGGCTGCTTGTTTCAGTTAAATCTTCTTTCCTTAACCGGTTACTATGGCTCGTCGGTACAGGAGTTGGCAGAGCACCTGGCAAAAGGAAATTACTACGAATTTGCAGGTACTGATATACACAGCGCCCGGCACCTGGGCAATTTTCAAAAGTTAGCTTCTTCGCCGGTATATCAAAAATTAAAAGAAGATAACAGGCTCAGAAACCACTTACTCTAAACCCTACTCAACCATTTCCATTTTTATTTGTCTCCTTAAGATGTCTTTTACAATTAAGGAACTGGAATCGCTTACTGGTATAAAAGCACATACAATACGCATTTGGGAGCAACGCTATAACTTTTTAAAGCCATCCCGAACGGAAACCAATATCCGCACTTATAATAATGAGGAGTTAAAGACACTGCTTACAGTAGCGCTCCTAAATAAATACGGATATAAGATCTCTCATATTGATGGAATGCCGGCAGAACTGCGCAACCAGGAAGTGTTAGGGATGCCACTTTCCGATGCACAGAACGAACATGCGGTAAACCTGCTGATAGGGTATATGATTGACCTGGAAGTGCACCCGTTTGAAGCCCTTTTGAACAGGCATATTCTACAAAAAGGACTTTCCGATACCCTTCAAACCATTATATTTTCTTTCCTCGAAAAAATAGGCGTGCTATGGCAAACCAACCGCATTAACCCCGCGCATGAGCATATAGTATCTAATATTATCCGGCAGAAAATTATCGCCGCTATTGAAAACCTGCCGGCAGTATACAGCAAACCTTCTTTTTTATTGTTTTTGCCCGAAGGCGAATATCACGAGCTGGGCTTACTGTATGTATATTTCTTATTAAAGTCAAGAGGACTTTCCGTACTTTACCTGGGCGCCAATGTGCCCATTAAAGATGTCGGCTATGTTTATGAAATTGTAAAACCGCAATATCTATATCTACATCTTATTTCTTTTCCTACCCAACTCAGCTTTCAAAAATATGTTTCGGCTTTAAGCGCCAAAGCACCTGCTGCTACCATTCTCCTCTCCGGCAGTATGGCACAGTTCTGCAAAAAAGAAGTGCCTTCCAACCTGGTATTATTGAAATCCTTTTCCGCTGTAACCACGTATATATCTGGTATATAAAAAATATTTTTAACGAGTTTGATTTTTGTAAAAATATTTTTGTTTAATTTTATGCACGTAATAATTAAACAAAATGAGTATTCAGGAGTTTGATAATTTGGTTTTAACGAATGCAGAAAGTCTTAAACCATTTGCCATAACGCTTACGCGGGACAATGAGGCAGCGAAGGATTTGTGCCAGGAGACGCTTTGCAAAGCCCTGGCGCACCGGGACAAGTACCAGGCAGGTACCAATATAAAAGCCTGGCTTAGTACTATTATGCGAAACATTTTTATTAATGATTATCGCCGAAGCGGACGAAAAAAAATTGTAGTAAACACTATTCAGCATTTTAATATCAACCCGGCTTTTGCCCCGGCATCCGACAGAAGCCTGCTGGTAAAAGAAATCAATACGGCTATATACAATTTGCCGGCTATCTTTAAAACAGCCTGCATCTTGTATCTGCAGGGGTATAAGTACCAGGAAATTGCAGTGGAACTGAACGAGCCGTTGGGTACTATAAAAAGCCGTATCCACTTTGCCCGTAAAATGCTAAAAAAACAAATATCCCGTTGAGCAGATCGGTTGTAATAATAGGTGCAGGCTTTGCCGGTTTATCGGCAGCGTCTTTTATGGCTAAGGCAGGCTGGCAGGTAACCGTTATTGAAAAAAACAGCACGGCAGGCGGCAGGGCAAGACAGTTAAAAGAAGCCGGATTTACATTTGATATGGGGCCAAGCTGGTATTGGATGCCCGATGTATTTGAACGCTACTTTCAGCAGTTTGGTAAAAAGGTAAAAGACTATTATACGCTGTCGCGGCTTGACCCATCCTACCGGGTATATTGGAGTGATGACTATGCCGATGTGCCTGCCGATTATGAGCAATTAAAAGTATGGTTTGAAAGTATTGAAAAAGGCAGTGGCCGGCAGTTGGATCTCTATTTAAAAGAAGCAAAATATAAATATCAAATCGGGATACAAAATTTAGTATATAAGCCAGGTCAATCGCTTACTGAATTTTTAGATTGGAGCGTAGTAAAAAATGTGTTCCGGCTGGATGTGTTCACTTCTATAAAAAACCATATTGCAAAATATTTTTCCAATGAGAAACTGCGGCAGCTAATGGAGTTCCCGGTTTTGTTTTTAGGCGCCTTGCCAGAGAACACGCCAGCACTTTACAGCCTGATGAATTATGCCGATATAATTGGCGGCACCTGGTATCCATCAGGCGGTATGTATTCTATTGTTCAGGGCATGCAAAACCTGGCGGAAGAACTAGGCGTAACGTTTCAGTTTGAAGAAGAAGCACAGCAAATTATTGTTGAAAAAAGCAGTGCAAAAAAATTGGTGACGGACAAAGGAACATACGCAGCAGATGTGATTATTAGCGGTGCAGATTATCATTTTACTGAAACGCATTTATTGCCATCCGCCTATCAAAGCTACACCGAAGATTACTGGAGCAAACGGGTGCTGGCGCCTTCTTGTTTACTGTATTATGTGGGGCTAAATAAAAAACTGCCTGAATTGTTACATCATTCTCTTTTTTTTGATGTATCTTTTAATAAGCATGCATCAGAAATTTATGCTAATCCGCAATGGCCGGATGAACCTTTGTTTTATGTAAGTGTTTCGTCTAAAACCGATGCAGCCGTAGCGCCGGAAGGTTGCGAAAATCTGTTTATTTTGATACCGGTAGCATCCGGTTTAGAAGGCGATACGGAAAGCTTAAGGGATCAATACTTTGGTAAAGTGATAGAAAGGTTGGAGCAGCGTACCGGGCAAAATATAACGGAGGCTATCATTTACAAAAAAACATTTTCGATAAGCGATTTTATACACGATTATCATTCGTATAAAGGCAATGCTTATGGCCTGGCCAATACATTAAAACAGACCGCTGTATTGAAGCCATCCTGCCAAAGTAAAAAAGTGAAAAATCTTTTTTATACCGGCCAGTTTACCGTACCCGGCCCTGGAGTGCCGCCCAGCTTAATCAGTGGCGAAGTGGTATCGAACCAGGTACTTAAATTATTTAATACGCAGTAGTAATGACGGTTGATTTATTTAACAAGGTAAGCAACGATTGCAGCAAAGCAGTTACAGTTAATTACAGTACTTCTTTTTCATCGGCTATAAAAATGCTGCATGCCGATTTGCGTACACCCATCTTTAATGTATATGGTTTTGTACGCCTGGCCGATGAAATTGTGGATACATTTCATGGCCACGACAAACCTTTTTTATTACAGCAGTTCAGAGAGCAAACCTACGATGCCCTGGAACGCCGCATCAGCTTAAATCCGATATTAAATAGCTTTCAGCAAACGGTGCATCAGTATAAAATTGACCTGCAATTAATTGATGCATTTTTTAAAAGTATGGAATCGGATCTTACACAAAATGTATACGACCGTCAGGGCTATGAAGAGTACATATACGGTTCTGCAGAAGTGGTGGGGCTGATGTGCCTGTATGTTTTTTGTGAAGGAGATCAGGCTGCATTTCATTCGCTGAAAGAACCGGCCAGGGCCCTGGGAGCTGCTTTCCAGAAAGTAAATTTTTTAAGAGATATCAAAGCCGACTTTACCGATCTTTCAAGGATGTATTTCCCAAACTGCAATTTTCACAATTTTACCCCGGCAGATAAATTACAGATTGAGCAGGATATTGAAACCGATTTTAAAAACGCGTATGAAGGAATCGTAAATTTGCCGGTAAAAGCACGGTTTGGAGTGTATGTAGCTTACAAATATTATTATTGTTTATTTAATAAAATAAAGAGTACGCAGCCACACGCTATACTGCATAAACGCATTCGCATTCCGCATTATCATAAAACATATATCGTAATGCGGGCCAGTGTAAAAAACAGCTTACGGTTAATATAATATGAGCAATCAGCAAGTGATATTGGTTACTGAAAAGGATGAGCCAACAGGGGTCATGGAAAAAATGCAGGCACATCAGGAAGGTATATTGCACCGGGCTTTCAGCGTTTTTATTTTTGATGAAAAAGGCAATATGCTGCTGCAGCAACGGGCAGAACAAAAATATCATGGCGCTTGTTTGTGGAGCAATACTTGTTGTAGCCATCCCTACCCGGAAGAAACGGTGGAAGATGCGGCTTACAGAAGGCTGCAGGAAGAGATGGGTTTTGTAACACCACTTAAAAAAATATTTGAATTTACATATCGGGCCGAAGTAGAGAACAATTTAATAGAGCATGAATACGACCACGTATTTGCAGGCGAATACAAAGGCGCTATTGCTATTAATAAAAAAGAAGTGGCGGATTATTGCTATGAAAGTATGAACGATATTAAATGGACGATACAGGCGCAACCCCAAAAGTTTACTACCTGGTTCCGCTTGGCTTTTCCAACCATTGAAACCTGGTGGCAGCGACACTATCAACAAGCAGTATTATGATGGCAGTTTATTATCTTATGGTTTTATTGGGCACTGCCATTACTATGGAAGGTATTACATGGCTGACGCATAAATATATCATGCACGGCCTGCTGTGGTACTTGCATAAAGATCATCATCAAAAAGAGCCGGGTTTTTTTGAAAAGAACGATTGGTTTTTTGTCATATTTGCAGTACCCAGTATGTTGCTGATTTACTTTGGAACCTATCGTTACATCTGGTGGATGCAGGCTATTGGGTTTGGAATTATGATGTACGGTGCTGCCTATTTTTTGGTACATGATGTAATTATTCACCAGCGCTTTAAATGGTTTAGCAAAAGCAAAAACACCTATGTACGGGCTATACGCTGGGCACATAAGATGCACCATAAACATTTGGACAGGTACCAGGGCGAAAGCTTTGGTATGCTGTATGTTCATAAAAAATATTGGCAGAAAATAAAACGGGACAAACAGTTGATGGCTGCTAAAAAAGTAGGCTATGCCCCCGAGTGAAGCCGGCCTGCAAAAAAAAGATTTTGATTACATTATTACAGGTACGGGCTGCGCCGGTTTAAGCCTGTTAATGCACCTGCTGCAATCAGGAAAGTTTACAGATAAAAAAATTTTACTGGTTGATAAACAACTCAAAAATGAAAACGACCGCACCTGGTGTTTTTGGGAAACAAACGCCGGCTTGTTTGAACCCATAGTACACAAGCATTGGCAGCAACTGTGGTTTCATGCTCCCACTTTTTCTAAGAAATTAAATGTAGCTCCTTACCAATATAAATTAATAAGAGGCATTGATTTTTACAATTATTGCTTTAAAGAAATCCGCAATTACCCGAACGTTACGTTTAAGCAAACTTCTGTAGATAACATTTTCAGTAACACATCAGAAACGGGTATTATAGCCGGTGGCGAAAAGATATGTAGCGAATATGTTTTTAACAGTATCCTGTTTGAGAAACCGGTTTTGAAAAAAAATGAATATTACTTGTTGCAACATTTTAAAGGATGGTTGATAACCACGCCTGATGAAGTGTTTGACCCGTCAATAGCAACATTGATGGACTTTAAAACAGATCAGTCTGCCGGCGCTACTTTTTTTTATGTATTGCCTTTTTCGCCTACACAGGCGTTGATAGAATATACTCTTTTTTCAGGCAAATTGCTCCAGGATGCCGACTATGAAAAGGCATTGAAAAATTATGTTGAAAACGACCTCCACATAAAAAGCTATTCGGTTAACGAAAAAGAATTTGGTATAATACCGATGACAAATTATGCGTTTCCTGCTACTCAAAATAATATCATTCATATAGGTACTGCTGGCGGACAGACAAAGGCTTCCAGCGGGTATACATTTCGTGCCATTCAAAAACAATCAGCAGCCTTGGTAAAAAGTTTACTGCAAACAGGAACTCCTTTTTCATTTAAAAGAACCAACAGGCGTTTTCATTTTTACGACAGCATATTGCTGCACATTTTACACTATAATATACTGCCAGGCGACACCATTTTTACCGACCTGTTTCAAAAAAATAAACCGAAAGATGTATTAGAGTTTTTGGATAATGAAACGTCCTTAATGCAAGAGATTAACATTATCAGTTCGCTGCCTGCTGCTCCTTTTTTAAAGGCGGCGCTGCATCATATTTTTTAGCTGTAGCTGTTAGTTGTGTTGATTTACTACCTGCACTAATGCATTGGCCTGCACCACTCCCGATTGCCGCCACTTTACCGCTCCATTTTTAAATAGTATCAAGGTAGGTACGCCTTGTATGCCAAAGTGTTGTGCAGTCTCGGGGTTTTTATCAATATCCACTTTTATAATGGTTACTTTATCGCCCAGGGTATCTTTTACCTGTTTTAATATAGGCGCCATCATTTTACACGGCCCGCACCATTCCGCAAAGAAATCCACCAATACCGGCTTGTTCGAATTGATTACCTCACTAAAGCTGCTCATATCTTTTTACTGTTTAGTACATACAGTGTACCAGAAATACCTGGAAGCGTAGCCTTGTATATTCCATACTATAAAATAGGTTTTAAGCCCGGGTACAGTATTGCAGCAGAACCAGGTATGTTCTTTTACACATTTACCACTTGTAATGAATATACTCCAACAAACAAAAACTGGCTTCAATTGAGCACCTTAATTAATAAATTTGGTTTGAGTTGATACTGGAAGTATAATAAACCGCAGCCCGCATGCAGTATGATTAAAGACACTTTTTTAAAAGTTTTATTTATTCCGCTTTTAGCAGTTTGGGTACCGCTTTATTCCAGCCTGGTAGTTGTGCATCAGTTTACGGTTAGCACCCTCATATTAGCAGTTATATATTTTGCGGTTTTAGCTGTTAGTATATGGAACGGTGTGGTCCGGATTACTTCTTATTACAGAGGTGTATCCATCTTAAAAAATACTATTTTTCTTAAACTGCTGTTGTTAACCGCGCTTGCTCTATTGTTCAGCATAATGGTAGCCGGAGCTGCTGCTATATTATGGCAAGAATTATTTTTAAAAGCTGTAGTATTTACCCCGGTGCTAAGATGCAGTTTTGCGTATGGTGCGGCTGCTATAATAATGGTGCCCATATACGAAGCTGCTTTTTTAAGCAAGGAAAGAGAACTGGACATAAAGATTGTAAACCAGTTGGATGAAGAACGCATCTCCGCAGAAATCAGTTCGTTGAAAAGCGAGATGGATCCGCATTTTATATTTAATTCTTTAAACACACTTTCGTACCTGATACATGCAGATGCAGAAAAGGCTTTGCTATTTAATAATAAGCTGGCGCAGGTGTATAAATACTTTTTAATAAATAAAGACCGCGAACTGGTTTCTTTACAAAAGGAGCTGGAATTTATTGAAGATTATTTTTTTCTGCTAAAAATAAGGCATGAGGATAAACTGCAATTGCATATAAGGCTGGATGGGGCGCAGGAATGTAAAAGCATGGTGATACCCTATGCCCTTCAAATACTGGTTGAAAATGCAATTAAACATAACCAGTTTTCAGAAAACAACCCTTTGCAAATTGATATTGATATTGCCGGTCGCTATATACATGTGGTCAATAATTTAAAACCAAAACCTTATATGGTGGACACTACCAATATCGGGTTGAAAAACCTGCGCCACCGGTATCAACTGATCTGCAATAAAAACATAGTAGTAGACAGTAGCCGAAACCAGTTTTTAGTGAAGCTTCCTTTAATTACCCAATAAGTTGGTATATGATGAATGCAGTGATTATAGAAGATGAAAAGGCATCCCAGGAAAACTTGTTGCAGACCCTGCTGCAAGTAAATCCTGATATAAAAGTAAAAGCAATATTGCCATCCGTCAGAGAAAGTATCCGCTATTTATCATCCTGCGAAAAAATAGATATTATATTCAGCGACGTGCAGCTAACCGACGGCCTGTCGTTTGAAATTTTTAATGAAACGCAGGTGCAAACTCCTGTAATTTTTATTACCGGGTATGATGAATTTATGTTAAACGCATTTGAGCATAATGGAATTGATTACCTGCTAAAGCCGGTTAATGAAACGGACGTGAATAAAGCTTTGCACAAATACCAGATGCTGCAAAAACATTTTGAAGCAAAAAACGGATTGCAAAAATTAATGCAATCATTTAACTGCAAAAAGAAGCGCAGATTATTGGTGCATAAAGGGCTTGAAACTATATCGCTGCGCCTGGAAGAGGTAGTGCTTTTTTATACCGAGAATAAAGTGGTGCATGTAATTGATAGTAGCGGTAAAAAATATTTGTGCGATAAAAATCTTACTGATCTGGAAACGGAACTGGATATGGATTCTTTCTTTAGAGCCAATCGCCAGTTTATTGTCAATATTGAATATGTAAAAGGCTATAAAACCTACGAAAAAGTAAAGCTGCAAATAGATTTAACCTTGCAAAACCTGCCATATTGCATCATCATCAGCCAGGAAACTGCGCCCATCTTTAGGAAATGGATGTATGAAGCTTAGCAAAGGAAATATTATATCACCGCCTGAAATGCAGCCCGTAATTTTCTGATGCCAATACATCCTGCCACTGCTGAATGATTTTTTTATAGGCTCTGCCTACCGGCATTTGATTGCGGTTCAGATCGTACAATCCTAATTCATTTATGCGTCCGTTATCTTCCCGCAGCGCCGTATCCCAATCTATCTGGTGCAGTAAACTATACCACGTGAACCCTACAATGGGTACGCCGTCTTGTTTCAGGCGGTGCACATTTGCCCATTCTTTATAAAACCATTCTACGGAGTCGGGCATGGTATAGTTGGTTTCCGTATGCATAATAGGCAGGCGGTACCTGCTATAGTATTGATGCGTAATTACGTAATATCCAAAAATTTCTCCCGATGGTTCTGTAGTGCCATCGGGCCGCACCAGGTGTTCGTTGGTTACATAATAATCATTGCCCATAATGCAGCGGGCTTTTATCTGGTTTTCTCCAAACCAATGGTATTCATCTCTTGTCATTCCATTGTCCATTAAATATTCATACATATATGCCGTGATGGGATAACCGTAGGTGAGGTCCAAAGACAGGAACCGCTTCTCGTTGTAAAAGTTAGCCATCTTTTGCGCTTCCGGCTTCATGGGATGAAAGTATTCTGACGATTCGCTTTGTATAAAACACGCTTCTGGCTGCACTTCCAAAATAGCATGCATTGCCATTACATTGGCTTTGCAAATATGTTTCAAAGCAGTTACAAAATTTTTATCGCCGGTTAAGCGTTCGTTCCACCAGCCAAATTGTGCCGAAAAGGTAGCAGCAATAAAAATTTCATTGATAGGTGTATAAAATTGCAGGTCCGGAAACCGTTGTGCAAACGCTTTTGCATATTCGGCAAAGTATTGCGGAAAGTCCGGATTTTGAAAATTACCGATCCAGTCCGGCACTCCAAAATGGCACAAATCCACAATGGGCGTAATTTCCAGCTCTTTTAATTTATTAAAAGTCATGTCGGTAAAATCCCAATCGTATTTACCGGGCGCTAAATGCGTTTTATAATAGGGTGGGCCGTAACGTAAAAAACAAATACCCAACTCCTTTACCAATTCAAAATCCTGCTCCCAGTGTGTATAATGGCCCGTTGCTTCCAGTTCGTCCCTTCTTTTTGTTTTGCCATCCGGCAATAAAATAGTAGGATAACTATTTTCGATGCCAGTGGCAAACATGAATTTATTTGAGGTCATCCGTTTCATCTGTTTATTATAAAATGTCTAGTCTGCCACCATCTGCAACCAATGTGGTGCCATTCACAAAACTGGCATCATCAGAAGCCATAAAGCATATAGCCGCTGCCAGCTCTTCCGGCTTGCCTATTGCGCCTTCTACCTTTTCAGCGCCGCTTTTTACATTGGGGTTGTTCCACAGCATAGGCGTATCTACTGCACCGGGTGCTACACAATTGATCCGTATTTGTCCGGGATATTCCAGACTTACGCCGCGTATAAACGCTTCCATTGCGCCTTTGCTGCTGGCATATGGCACTACGTTGGCAGTAGTTTCAAATGCATGCACCGAACTTATATTTACAATAGCGCCTTTGTTCATATGCGGAATGCAAAATTTGCAAAACAGGAATACGGAACGCATATTTACTGTCATTACCTTATCCCATTCTTCCACAGAAAGATCAATGATCTTTTTAAAGGTCATCATAGCCGCATCGTTTACCAGCACGTCTATTTTGCCCCACCTATCAAGCGCTAATTGAACGGATGCCTGTATTTCCTGTTCTACGCCTACGTCGCATTTGCTAAATATGGCGGTGCCTTTGGCTTGTGTAATCATATCTACAGTTTCCTGGCCACCTTTCTCATCGCGATCAATTACCAGTACTTTTCCTTCTTCTGATGCAAAGCGCAATGCGGCTGCCCTGCCAATGCCGGAACCGGAGCCGGTTACCAGGCAAACTTTATTTGTAAATCGCATGTGAGTTGATTATAGAGTTGAATTAAATGATTGTGTGCGTAGTTGTATAAAAGTTGTGCCGTAGCATATCTCAATACTGGTTTTAGGTATCGGTAAAATATTTTTGCTTGTAACAGGCGGCATTACTTATGATGAAATTAGATTTACAATACCTTCCGTTTTGTAATTGAAAATAAATAAATTGATGATGAACACGATCAGTCGATATTTTGTAATAAGCTTTTGTACGCTATTATTGTTTCAGGCCAATGCACAGGAAAAATCCAGAACCTTATTTACACAAGGCTGGAAGTTTATTTTAGATAGCACCCATGCATATGATGCTATAGATGTTTCTGATGCTTCGTGGCGTACACTGAACTTGCCGCATGACTGGAGTATTGAAGGAAAGTTTGATAAGAATAACCCGGCAGGTACGGGTGGCGGAGCGTTGCCAGGCGGCATAGGATGGTATCGTAAAACTTTTGTGCTACCGGCTTCTGATAAAGGCAAAAATATATTTATAGATTTTGACGGCATCTATCGCAATAGCGAAGTTTGGATTAATGGGCACGATCTGGGCATTCGCCCCAATGGTTTTATTTCCTTCCGGTATGATCTTACTCCCTTTTTAAGATATGGGGTAAATAAAAATATAATTGCAGTAAAAGTTGATAACTCGCAACAACCAAATAACCGTTGGTATTCGGGTTCGGGCATTTATCGCAACGTATGGTTAGTAACAACGAGTAAAACGTTTATTGATCATTGGGGAACCTATATAACTACACCAAAAGTTTCTAAGCAGTCAGCAACCGTAATTATTAAAACGAAAGTACATACTGACAATACAACTACTACTGCTATCAAAACTACCATATATGATGCAGCAGGTAAAGTAGTGGCCTCTCAAACACAGGCTATAAAGGATAGTAATGAAACAGCGCAAACATTACAGGTAGGACAACCTAAGCTTTGGTCAACGGATGCTCCGTATATATATAAAGCAATTTCTTTATTACAGCAAAATGGAAAAACAATTGATGAATATACTACGCCTTTTGGTATCCGCTATTTCGAATTTGATGCTGACAAAGGATTTTCGTTGAATGGAAAACCTCTTAAAATTAATGGCGTTTGTAACCATCACGATTTGGGAGCATTAGGAGCTGCTATTAATACAAGAGCATTGGAGAGACAATTAGAAATTTTGAAAGCAATGGGCTGTAATGCCATTCGTACTTCTCACAATCCTCCGGCACCTGAATTGTTGGAGTTGACAGATAAAATGGGCTTCATTGTTATGGACGAAGCCTTTGATATGTGGAAGCGGGAAAAAAACAAATACGATTATCATTTATATTGGGATGAATGGCATAGAAAGGATTTGGAAGACCAGGTTTTGAGAGACCGCAATCATCCTTCTGTTTTTATATGGAGTATTGGTAATGAAATTCCGGAACAGTGGAGCCCCAAGGACAGTGCCGGAACAAAAATTGCCCGTGAACTCGCAGCTATTGTAAAATCTTTAGATACTACACGTCCCATTACTACAGCAAATGATCAACCCAACCGTAATAATTCGATTATCAAATCCGGTGCTTTAGATTTAATCGGATATAATTATCACCATCAGCTTTATGCTTCTTTTCACGATTCGTTTCCAGGTAAAAAGTTCATAGGTACGGAAACCGTATCGGCTTTAGAAACCCGGGGTCATTATGATATGCCATCTGATAGTATTCGCCGCTGGCCGGAAAGATGGGATAAACCGTTTACAGAAGGCAATCCTGATCTTACGGTTTCTGCTTACGACAATGTATCAACGCCCTGGGGTTCACTTCACGAAGAAACCTGGAAAGTAATAAAGAAGTATGATTTTTTATCTGGTCAGTTTATCTGGACAGGCTTCGATTATATAGGTGAACCTACACCTTATCCCTGGCCGGCCCGTTCGTCTTATTTCGGTATCATTGATTTGGCTGGTTTTCCTAAAGATATCTATTACATGTACCAAAGCGAATGGACAAATAAGCCGGTGCTGCATATCTTTCCGCATTGGAACTGGACACGTGGACAAACAATAGAT
>JAICHT010000075.1 GCA_025924755.1 Chitinophagaceae bacterium
AAATACTTATACCATTGGTGTGGTTTTGCTCATGAAAACGCTTCACAAAGATATCCTGCCATCTTTGCGCACTCATATCTTCGTTCCAGAATGGTACCGTTGGATAGCTGGTATATCTTGGAATTGGCTTGTTATATTTTCTAACCAATATGGGTTTTACGGTAGCGCACTCTTTCATCTAACAAAACTATAGGATGAAAAGTGCGGTAAAGATGATGCGGGTTATAATACAACACGATTTTTATCAACTCTCTTAATGAGTTAATATAAAAGGTTTTTCAGTTTATCCATATTGATAATAATGATCTTGCCGCTCTTAATTTCAATCAATTTCTCTTCTTTGAAATCACTTAACGTACGAATGAGCGACTCGGTTGCCGTACCTACATACTGGGCAATATCGTCACGCGAAATTTCAAGTGGCTTACCGGTATTTTCCGCATAGAATTTTGCGTTAATATCCACTAAGGCTTTAGCTACCCGCTTGCGTAATGAGCTGTACGCCAGGTTCAACAGGCGTTCTTCTTTTTCTTTTACGTTTTGGGTTACAATATGAATGAATTTGGCTGCAATATTGATATCATTGTAAACCATTCCTAAAAAGTCTTCCCTTGGTATTTGCAGTATTTCAGCATCCTCCAGCACACTGGCATTATCACTATAATTCTGGTCTTCGATCAAGGCAGTATAACCAATAAAATCTCCGGCACTCAACAAGTCGGTAATGTATTCCTTGCCGTCTTCATGTGTTTTAAAGATTTTTACTTTTCCGCTAAGCAAATAATATAAAAAGCGGGGCCGCTTGCCTTCTGCATATAATACCTGTTTTTTATGGTATTGTTCTGTATCATACTGATCGGATATGTGTTTGATCAGCCCGGTATCTTTTACATCTTTTATAAACTCGCGAAGTCCTTGCGCAGAGGGTGCATATTGCTGATCCAGTACCTCAGCTTTTTTTAGGCGCACCTCAATAGCATTCAGTAGTTCGATATCATCAAAAGGCTTCGTAACATAGTCATCGGCACCCATTTCCATTCCTTTTCTAAAGTCGCTCCGCTCCGTTTTGGCAGTTAAAAAAATAAATGGAATGTGTTGTGTGTCCTGGTTTTTCCGCAACAAATGCAATACGCCATATCCATCCAGTTCCGGCATCATAATGTCACATACAATCAAAGCCGGCTTTTCTTTAATAGCCAGTTCTACACCCCGCTTCCCGTTTTCTGCTGCGAGGGTGATATACCCTGCCAGTTCCAGAATTTCGGCTGTATTTTCTCTTAATTCATTATTATCGTCAATTACCAAAACTTTCTTTGCCATGGTTGTTTGAATTTGTTGGTATGGATAAAGTTATAGTGGTGCCTTCGTTTAAAACACTTTGCAAAGAAACAGTACCTCCTAAAAGATCGAGGTAACGTTTTACAATATGTAATCCCAGGCCGGTGCCCTGGATATTGGAAGCATTTTTGCCACGGAAAAAAGAAGAGAACAAATGTTCCTGGTCTTCCCCAGCAATACCAATACCTTCATCCCGCACAAATATAGTGGCTTCGCCATCCTGTACGCTACTTTCTACATACACCTGTTTGTCTTTTTCAGAAAATTTCAAAGCATTGCTAATAAGATTGATCAACACATTCTTCAGCAATTTTTTGTCGCTGGTTATATCCGTTGCACCAGTATGATGATAAATAATTTGCTGCCCCTCCTTTACTAAACCTCTTACATCATCAACAGTGTCCTTAACAATTTCGGGCAGGTTAAATTCGGCAAACGTTGCGCCTATTTTACCTTCATCCAATTTGCCTAAAGAAAGGAAGTCTTCCAGCAGATCGTTTAAATGTTTCACGGAATCTTTGATGCGGTTAATATGTTTATCCCGGTTGGTTTGTTGTTCTGTGGTGGTGTATTTGGATAATAAAGATGCGGAAGATAAAACCGTACTTAACGGTGTTCTGAATTCATGCGACGCCATGGATACAAAACGGCTTTTAATTTCATTAAGCTGCCGTTCCTTGTCCAGGGCTTCACTTAGCTCCTGCTGCGATTGTTCCAGGCGTTGCAATGCTTCTTTCAGAATAATGGTTCTTTCCTCCACTTTCGCTTCCAGGTCTGCATTGAGCTTTCTGATATCATTAGTTACTTTTTCCAGCTTTTGCTGTTGCTGCAACATGCTTTGCTCAATTTCTTTCCGGTGGGTAATATCAATAATAAAGGCAATGACATACCGGTTGTTTTGCTGGGTGTAGGTACTTAAACTCACTTCTACCGGAAAGGTTTCCCCGCTTTTTTTCTGACCGTTTAAATCCCTGCCATGCCCCATAACCCTGTTCTGCGGAGACTGGTAAAAATTGTCTCTCAATTTTACATGTCCTGTGCGGTATTTTGTTGGGATCAACGTCTCTACCGGCTGCCCTATTAATGCTTCCTCGTCATAATCAAACATTTTGCAGGCGGCAGGATTTACCAGCATCAGGTTTCCTTTACTATTGGTTACCAAGATTCCTTCCGTAGCATTCTCAAAAAGTGATGCCATATGCGATTTATCATATTGCATATGTGTTATCAACCGCTTGATATATAAAACAATTAAAGTGGTAAAGCCAATGAGTAAAATAATAAAGAGATATTGGGTCCAGCCTTCATAGACTTTTGACCGGTATGTTTCTAAAAACATAAACGCCACCACTATCATACTACTAACAACGCTTGCTATTATGGTGGAGCTTTGATTGTCTACAAAGACGGACAAAAAAATCACCACCAGCAAACCACTTAATGTAATGGTATAACCCGGTAAGAAATAGGCTAGTAAAATAGTAAGTAAAAAAACAAGGGCCGCATAAATGCTGGCCTGTTTACTGGAAAGTTGCAACATAATAGTTTGTGCCAAATATTTCGTTACTGCAAACTTACTGTAAGTTTTATTGCAGTAACTCCTGTTCCATTGCTATTGCTTTGGGATAAAGGATATTATTTTCCAGGTGCTGTAGCTGTACCAAATGCTGATCCAACTCCTGTAATTGATGGTAAATAACCTGGTGATTAGTGCAGGCGTTTGTTGGAAACTGATAATGATTTGCCTTTTCTCTTAATTGAATCAGTAGTTCACTTATTTGCTTGTGCTCATTCTCCAATATCAAAGTCAGGGGTTTACGCATGGTACGTATAAACAAACTGGCATAAACTTCCTTGCGGCGGTAAGTGCTTTCTATTTGCCGGATGTAAGGAAAGGTAATTTCAGCCTCCTGTTTTGTATGGTTAATTAAAACAGATGAAAGTTCCTTAAAAGTGGATAAAATATCTATCAACTCAGAATGCTTCTTTTTGTGCCCTTCTATAAACGAAATGAGGTTTGCTTCCAGGGCTACGAGGGTTTGTTGCAAATAACCGTGGTATACGTTCACCACATAATCAATTAAAAAATCCATACGCCAGTTGTCAAACTGCAAAGTATGAGGCAGGCTTACACCCTGGATAGCTTTTTGAAGGTCGTTTTGTAAAACTGTTTGATCCAGATTTTTTAGGCTACATGCTTCTTCTAAGGATAATTGTCCGCCACAACAGTAGTTAATACCATACTTTTTAAAAACTTCGGCAGTCCGGTAATCTTTCCGTACAATTTCTGAAATACTTTTACTGCAATCCATATCGGTTAATTGCATATCCATTCAATAATTTATTAAAATTGGGTCAATTTCATTTTGGTTTATTGCTGTATTTTCAACAATAACTAAAAGCAAAGCTATTAGGATACCTTTCCTGAAAACCTGAACTAAGTCAACTTTTTATATGACTCTTCTCATGATGTTCAGCCGACTCGTTATTCCGCCAAACATCAGTGCGATGCTTAAAGGAAATAAGCAACTTAGCAGAAATAATTGTAAGGAATAAGCCGGCACATAAAACTTAAAAATACTTCCAAGAGGCAGGCTTATCAGCAGCAATTCTGTAGATACGAACGCAAATGAAAAGCAATACAAGCCCCATTTTATCAGGTTATTTACCTGCAGATGATACAATTTAAGTACAGCACCAAAGGCAAACAAACTAATAAAGCCTAAAAGCACCAGGTGCAAATAGGCAATCACAAAATTCCTGTTATTGTAAGCCAGTGATGCAGCTCCCGGAAAGGCACTTACCAATTGTAATAAGATCTTTATACTAAAAGCAACCATAGCCAATTGAAAGATATGGTTGATCCTGCTTTTTGTCCTGATGCTTTTTGAGATGTCTTTTACTAGAAACACCAGAGCAACAACCTGCAGTAAAGCAGCCAATCCACCAACTACATTAAAAACCAGTGATGGCTGGCTCCACAAAACCGATAAAAAGTAAGCAGGAATACAAGCAACATTAAAAAATACATATGCCGTATTGCCGTTTTGATTGTTCTTTTTATTTTCTAACAACTTATATAATAAAGCCAATACAGCAAACGTAAACCAGCCATTGTATTGAAAATGCAGATAGAAATAGATAGCATCAAAATATACAGGTGTTCCTCCTTTGCCCATAGCCAATAGGGGCCCGGTGGCAAATGGCCCGATTGAGGAAATTGTTAAGTAAAAAAGTCCGGCTTTTAAAAATTTGATTGAAGTGGTTGGCGGTACTTTCCCGGTTGCTTTCCATAACACGATTGCTAAATAATAACCCGCTATAACCGACAAAGTAGAAAACGCAATGCTAACGGCCTGATAACCCTGGATAGGAAAACTAATAAGCATGCCATAAGCAGCAACTAATAGTAATATAACAATATTGCGCCAATGCCTGTAGCCAACCTGTTCCGCTACTTCCGGAAAAGCTTTTATAATTAAGGCTATCAGTATAGGCATAACCCAACCACCAAAAGCAAAGTGCGAATGACCATGCACTATATTGATATACTGAAGCGGAAAGGAATGAAAAAAAGAAAAAGACCGCATCAATAAACCTATACAGGCTACCATAAATAAATTTAAAAAAGAGCATTTTATTAAAAAGCCGGCAAGTAATTGTAATGGCGCTGCTTTACCTGAAACGCTGTAAGAAGGCTTAGCAGGTGCATAAATAGTTCCGCTCATATTCATTTTACAAAGATGGTAGCCAGTTTCGAGTTTGAATATTTCAATAGTCAGGAAATAACCTGATTAAAATCAGCTTTACAAGCTTTCACAGTCATCTGTTAAGGCTTAGGCGGCTAATATTTTTGCCCGAAATAAAAACACTATTCATGGAAGCTTATGAGCAACTATCAGAAGCGAAACCTGCACTGGCAGATACTTCTACGACTCTCGAAAAATTTGAGCCAAAAGGGGCGATTGCCTTTTTTGCAGGCCTTGTGATATTGGGATTAATTATTTGGTTTGGTATCTATTTCTTAATGCTTAGCCGCATCTAAAAACTAACACTATGTCATTAATAGATAAAACAGAAAAAAGAGTAATGATGGCATCCGGAGCGGTATTAGCCCTGTTCCTGTTCTCGGTTTTGTATGCCAAAGGAAAGTATAAAAGTGATTTGCCGGAATGTTTACCCTATAGTAAAGCTTATGAAACACCTAAAGTAACCAAGCTTGATGACTCCACTTACCAGGTGTTTGCGGTTGCACAAATGTGGCAGTTTCAGCCTTCGGAAATTTATGTACCTGTAGGTAGCGAAGTTGACTTTTTTGTTACCTCGAAAGATGTAGTTCATGGTTTTAATATTCTATTAAAGAATGTAAATATGATGGCGATATATGGCAACATCAATAAAACAACGGTAAAGTTTGATAAGCCGGGTGTTTATAAAATTACCTGCCACGAATACTGTGGTGTAGGACATCAGAATATGCAGGCGCAGGTAATTGTAAATTATCCAACAGAGCCCCCACCAAACCTTCCCCGGTAGGGGAGGCTTAGCTAACACAAGCCTCAAGAAGAAACATTCATCTGCTTAATCTACCAATCCTTAGTTGAAGAACATATCATAACAGATGGGTCAGTACTAAAGTTGAAAATTAATAAACAGCCCGACCTCCTTCCCTACCGGGAAGGATTAGAGGATGGGGCTTCTAATCACAAAATAATATGCAAGTAAGTAAATCATTTAAACGACTCATTTTTTGGGAGCTTGGTATTCCAGTTTCCCTACTTATTATAGGCATCTATCATGGATTGATGCAAACGATTTATCGTTCCGGTGTGATTCACCAATCCAGCTTTGCACATTTAGATTATTACCAGGGTTTAACTATGCATGGCGTTATTAATGCACTGGTATTAACTACCTTTTTTGCAGTTGCCTTTGGTCATGCGTGTATCACCTTTTATTTAAAGAAAGAACCGAATAAAGTATTAGGCTGGTTAAGTTTTGCTTTAATGATCGTAGGTACGGTACTGGCTACCGGTGCTATGGTTTCGGGTAAAGCTTCTGTGTTATATACCTTTTATCCACCTTTAAAAGCACACCCTTTATTTTATTTAGGATTAGCGCTGTTAATAGTAGGTTCCTGGATTCCTTTGTACGACTGGGCAAGAATGTATGTAAAATGGAAAGCTCAAAATCCATTAGTAAAAACACCGTTAGCGGTTTTAGGTACGCTGATCAACTTTACCATCTGGTTTGTATGCACACTGGCGGTGGCGTATGAAGTACTAGTGCTGCTATTACCCTGGTCAATGGGATGGACACCTGGCGTGAATGTAACATTTGCCCGTACACTTTTCTGGTTCTTCGGACATGCGTTGGTGTACTTCTGGTTGTTGCCTGCCTATATTATGTATTATACTATTTTGCCAAAAGTAGCCGATGGTAAATTATATTCTGATTTAGCAGGACGCATCGCTTTATTTGGCTTCTTATTATTCTCCATACCGGTAGGCGTACACCACCAATTTAGCGACCCTTCTATTGAAAGAGGCACTAAATTCTTTGCAGGATTATTAACCTATGGTGTAGCGATTCCAAGCTTTATTACCGCCTTTACGTTAGCTGCTTCTTTAGAATATGCCGGTCGTAAACGAGGTGCAAAAGGCTTATTTGGCTGGATGGGTAAACTGCCTTATTTAGATCCCAATAAATATTTATTTGCTTACATGATTTGCGGTTTAATCCTGTTCATTTTTGGTGGATTAACCGGATTGGTAAATGCCTCTTATCAGTTAAGTAGTGTTATCCATAATACTGCGTGGTTGCCTGGTCACTTTCACATGACAGTAGCCGGACCAGTCTTCTTAGCTATCATTGGTATGAGTACTTATTTATATTCTAAGATGTCCGGTAAAAGAGTGTTCTTACCGAAAGTAAATGTGATCATTCCTTACTTATGGGTTATTGGTGTATTAATTTTTTCAACCGGCTTAAGCTGGGGCGGATTAATTGGCGAGCCAAGAAGAACCAACTTAGGATTAAGCTACCTGAACCCTTCTAATGAATTGTTCCGTCCTGACTGGGTACCTACCACTATGCTTGCGCTATGCGGTGGTATTATTATGTTTATTGCCGGTGTTTTATTTTTTATTGTATTCTTTGGCACTATGCTACGTAAACAAACAGAAGAAGGCATATTAGAGCTTCCTGTTAGTGAAGCATACCATGATGAAAGAAGAGTGCCGCTGTTTGACCAATTTAAACCCTGGCTAATAACAATGGCTATCCTTATAGTTCTGGCTTATGTTCCGGCTATTATGAATGTGATGAAAAATACAGGTCCAAAAGCGCCACGATTTACGCCTGATAACCCGGTTCCTGTTGCCATATTGAATAAATAAAAATGAAAAAGAAATTATCTATCTGGCTGTTTTTTATGATAGTGTTCCTGATACCTATCAGCATCTATGCGGTAGTGAACTGGTATCAGGAAACTAAAGGCGAACTGCCGGTATTAGGAAAGTCACAAATAAAAGACGGGAAAGAAATCGAACATACTATTGCTGATTTTAATTTGACTAATCAAAATGCACAACAAATAAGCTTACAACAATGGCAGAACAAAATTGTTATCGCAGATTTCTTTTTTACGCATTGCCCAAGCATTTGTCCTAAAATGACAGCCAATCTTAAAAAGGTACAAGCCGCTTTTGCCAATGATTCTTCAATACATATTAGCTCTTTTACGGTGGACCCAGAAAGGGATAGTGCAGCGCAATTACAACACTATGGCCAACAGTTTTCTATCAATACTACTAACTGGGATTTAGTAACCGGCGATAAAAAAGAATTGTATAAGCTGGCAAGAAAAAGTTTTTTATTGGTAGCGACAGATGGTGATGGCGGAGCAAACGATTTTATTCATAGTGATAAACTGGTATTGATAGATAAGCAGCAACGCATAAGAGGATATTATGCGGGAACGGAAGCAACAGACATCCAACAATTGATTAATGATATTAAAAAACTGAAAAATGAAAATTAAATTATTCATGTTCTCTTTGATAGCAGTAACTATGGTAAGGGCTACTCCGCCTGTAGAAGCCGGGAAAGCTATTTTTACAGCCCGTTGTGCAGCCTGCCACAATGTAAACAAAGTGATAGTGGGACCAGCTTTAGCTGATGTAGACAAAAGACACACAATTGAGTGGATCGTCAATTTTGTTCATTCTTCTCAATCTGTTATAAAAGGAGGCGATAAGGCAGCGGTAGAATTGTTCAATAAATTCAACCATATTCAAATGCCCGATCATCCAGACCTTACAGCCGATAATATTAAAAACATAGTGGAATATATTAAATCAGAAAGTGTTGCAGCGGCTGTTGAAAAAGCTCCTTTTGCAAAACCCACCCAATTGCAAACCGCTTATAAACCTCTTTCGCTTCATGATAATTACGGCTTTTTTATTGCCTATTTAATAGTAGTAGCGCTATTAGTAGTAGGGTTATTATTTGCAGTAGAAGTAAAGATCTTTGAAAGGAGAATGAATGAAAAAGTTAAATAAAGAATTACATACGTTGACCAAATAATATTTCAAGCTTTCATGAAATATTATTTGGTTCAAATAAAGTATGCCTGCTCATGCAGGTGAACCAATTAGCGGCAAGCAATTAGTATTAGTAGAATAGATAGCATCAGTCTGACACGGTCATAATATGTTGCGCTTGTGTAAATACTGGTTGATCAATTTTTGCTTACCCAAAATTCATCTGCATAATCATCCTTCAAAACCGGTGTTTCAAGCAAATGAATACCAATATTCTCCAATTGTGCATATGTTAGCATTTTTTCCAAATGAGGATACAGTTCTCTTTCCTCATAACGCACATGTTTATCCACCAGGTTGGCAATGAGTATTAGTTGCTTTGATGCTTCTTCCCCGGATGATTGTAATACTGCATTTACCTGTTCTTTTATTTGCTCATGCTCTTCTATTGCTCTTTGCACCTTTTCATCTTTAAGCGGAGCAAATAAAATATCTTCTTCTTCACGGAAATGAGCCACCATATTCTGCTGCCAAAAGTGCTGCACATATTTTTTAATCCGCTCTGCATCCACGCCTCTTTTTATTCCCTGTCTTATTTTCCAGCAAAATAATAAAGTGAAGTGATGATCTTTTGAATGCTGCAGAATATGTTCGTTACGTTTGATTGGCTTTTGTTCCATAATGGTTTCTTTTCGTAAATTCAATATAATTCATTATTTGTACTGTCGTAATTTTTGCACCAGTGCACTAGACGCTTCATCGGCATATATGCCGTACGCATTTACCAATACTCCTTTTACCCCCTGTTTGGAAGAAGAAATGGCATATACCACTGCTTCATCATCAGGGTTTGATTGGCCTTCAAAACGGTATATGGCGTCAATTTCAAATTCCTCAGGCGATAATTCCGTTTGGGTTTGATGACAAACAAGGCATTCTTGCTTTATATTCAAATCTAAATGATAGCCCTGATTTTTTAAACCTTCAACGGTTTCCGATAATGTTCCATAATCTTTATTCATAACTTTCCTATTAAATAAGCTAATCTATCATACCACGTAATGCAGGTCTTTTACGTTTTCCTCTTTCATTAATCAATTCTCTTGCCTCTTGATATTCCTTAAATACCTGCTGGCATCCATTGTTTTTACAACAACAATCATATACCTGTTTTTGCTATTGATTGAAAAGGTAAGAGCCCCTGCAGAACCTTTGCAACGATAACCCAATCCTTGCTTTAGACACTGTTTGCAATATGATGCCTAGGCATGTTCACACGCTTTGATGTATCCGAAAATCACTGATGCCTGTTTTTTGTGTTCGTATATGATGGTCAGAAAAGTCACGGTCTTAGGCGTTTTTGCATGTTTTACCAAAAGGTTACCGGCTCAAGAACTCTTGTCCTCTGCTGATATTCTCTCCTGGCACCACGGAGGATTAAATGTTAATTCCATATGAATTTTAAACACTGGTAAAGCATATTGTATATCCATTGTGGCCCCCATCTTTGATGCTATTACCCAATAGCAAAGAGCAGGTTTTCGCTTATACAAAACCTGCTGTCATTTATTGTCGGGCGGTTTTTTGTTATTGCAACTCTCTTTCCAGCTTCAGCGCTTTCGGAAATAAAATATTGTTTTCTAAATGAATATGCTGGTGCAGATCTTCATCCAATTCGTTAAGTTTTTTATACAAAAACCGGTAGCTGTTGCAGGCATCTGCAGGAGGGTTGTAATTGTCAGTAACTTTTTTCATTGCTGCTAAAACTTCCCCTGCTATTTCATGGTCCGCTTCCATTAATTGAATGGGTTCAGTAAGAGAGGGCTGGCTGTATAACGCCACAAAATTTCCTGTTTTTTTGGCAAGCACTAAAGCTTTTATAAATGGAAACACGACTTCTTCCTCTTTTGCAAAATGCATATCCAGTTCCTGTACCAGCTTTGTAAACAGAGAGTATAAATAACCAAGCTCTGGATGGTTGCCACCATGATGATTAGTTACCTTTGTCAACATATCTTTTATTACAAGCACTTCATTATAGTAAAAGAGATGGTGTTGATTGTAGATGTAATCAGCCAAAAAACCAGGTTCCCATCGGTTGAAATCGTTGGCCGACTGAACGGTTTGTTTTGGATTTTCCAACTCAGCTTCCATCACTGCAATATCAAGCCCTTTTTCATTACAAACTTCTTTGAGCGATTTTTTACCACCACAGCAAAAATCAATTCCATACCTTTTAAATACTTCGGCTTTGTGAATATCTTTAGCTGCTATTTCACCAACCGTTTCACTACTTTGCGTGTCGTTCTTTTTAATTTGCACTTTCCATCGTTGTGGGCCATTTTCAAGATAGGTCCAGGTAAAAATATTTCCTCTTTCCCCTATCAGTTGATAATACAAAGGCCTTGGATCATGGTCATTCAATATCTGAAATGCTTCTCCTTCATTTAAGGCATCAAAATGTTTAAAAATGGTTGAATGTTTCAACTTTGGTTCTATAAGCGTTACATTCAAAACAAAAACGTCGTCTTCAATTCCTTCCTTGTTTTGTTCATCCGGATTTACCGTAGCAGGAGCACCACCTGTCTTTTTAATTTCCACTATCCATACACTAGGACCATCTTCCACTTTTTTCCACTCAAAGGTTTCTCCTTTTTCGGCTTTCATTTCATAAAATAGAGGTATGGGGTCATGATCATTAATTAATAAAAAAGCTTCACCATTATTTAAATCATCAAACTTTTCTAAGATGACCGGATGCTTTAAGGCAGGCTGCAAATCAGGAACATATAAACTATCAATTGTACGCATCGCTATAATTATTTAGGCGATAAAAGTATTTCAATGCTGCTCTATAAATTATGACAAACATCAATTTCCAGAATGATGCTTCTCACAAATAAATAAGTTTTTCCAAAATAATTTTGTCTTATAAAAGATGAACATGCCTTTTTTATTACTATAATTTTAGCATCACTAAGTGAGCTTCTATAATCATTTTATTAACCTATATTAGTAATACTCACATTTTTTAGAATTGGCACAAACTTTTGTTAATCAAAAACCCACTCATTTTATAACTTTCAAATACTTCAACACTATGGCTCGGAAACATTTATTTATGGTAGCATTATTTACATGTTCTATCATTGCTATAAGCTGCGGCTCTAATTCTAATTCTTCTAATAACGATCAGAGCAATGCTCCAGACACCTCTGCAAGCACCACAGCCACTACGGACGCCGGTGCGGGCTCTGCAGCAAGCGATTCTGCCGGCATTGGGAAATTTAAAAACGTGCAGCTTACCCTTCCTTTAGATCAAAAGATGATAGCAAGCGGAAAAAGTATTTACGATTTGAAATGCGGTTCGTGCCACAAGCTTAGCGATGAAAAATTAGTAGGACCCGGCTGGAAAGGTGTGACGGACAGAAGAACACCAGAGTGGATCATGAATTTTGTAACCAATACAGATGAAATGATTGATAAAAATAAAACAGCTCAATCATTATTGGAAATATGTATGGTGCGTATGCCCAATCAAAATTTAAGTGATGATGATGCCCGTTCTGTTTTAGAGTTTATGCGCAAGAACGATGGTAAAAAGTAACGGCAATCATTAACTGAATACATTATTTTAAAAGGACTATTGGCTGGCAATGGTCCTTTTAATTTTAACAGTGTTTAGCCTGCCTATACTTATTAATATTGCTCCCGAAAACAATAAAACGCTTGCTCCCCATAATAACCACGGGTAGACAGCACTTGTTGAAGAGGCAATAACACTAAGGCCCTGAAACATTAGTATTACTTCATTACTGATAATAGCAAAAGAAAAGACTACCAGAGCCACTTTTGTAAACGTATCTTTTGTATTAAGCACTTTAGTATAGGTATATGTTGATAAAATATAAAATGTTATCAACCCTAAAAAAACCAAATGTAAAAATCCAATAATGGCAGGTCTGTCACCAAATACCTTCAATGCCAGCTGAGGCGCCATAGTTCCTGTCTGTAACAACATTTTTATTACAAAAGAAAAGAAGGATAACCGCCAGAGAATTTTAGCTGTTGTATGATCTGCAAAAACAGGTGTACTTTTAATTCCAGGTAACAGTCTGAAAAACCAAACAAGGCTAAGAAAGATTAAAGTACCGCCAATAATACCTAATATACGGAAAGCATTTATATCTGCATGACTAAAAAGAGTAAGAAACAAAGATGGCAAAACAGAAGCACATAGTAAAACAGCAAACTGATAAATAATTTTTTTTAAACGATTAGGAGCCAAAGGTATTAGCCTGTTAAAAAATAAAGAGAAGATGGTCAATGTAAAAAAACCATTGTATTGAAAATGCA
>JAICHT010000076.1 GCA_025924755.1 Chitinophagaceae bacterium
AAGGAAGGATATGGCAATGATGATATTGAAAATATTAAACGACTTCGCGAAGTATATGAAAGCAAATCTATGCAAAGCGATGTATTACATCATGCCGAACGACTGGAAGGCTCCGTGCGCAATACTGGCGTACATGCAGCGGGTATCATTATAGCGCCAAAAGATTTAACCGAACTGATTCCCATCTTTACTTCAAAAGATACTACTCTTTGTATCACCCAAATTGAAGGCAGTATTATTGAAGATTCCGGCGTTATCAAGATGGACTTTTTAGGATTAAAAACCCTCACCATCCTAAAAAATGCGCTGGAGCTCATCAGGCAAAATCATGGCGTAGAAGTAAATATAGACGACCTGCCGCTGGACGATGCGAAAACCTTTGAACTATATCAGCGGGCAGATACGATTGGCACGTTCCAGTTTGAAAGTCCGGGTATGCAGAAATACCTGAGAGAACTGAAGTCAGACAAATTTGCCGACCTAATTGCGATGAATGCCTTGTATCGCCCCGGTCCTATGGCGTATATACCCAAATATGTAGACCGGAAACATGGCCGCGAAGAAGTAAGCTACGACCTGCCGGAAATGGCCGAATACCTGGAAGAAACCTATGGCATTACGGTATACAAGGAGCAGGTGATGTTACTGGCGCAAAAGCTTTCCACCTTCAGTAAAGGCGATGCCGATGTGCTGCGAAAAGCGATGGGTAAAAAAGACCGGAAGACGCTGGATAAAATGAAGAGCAAATTCATTGAAGGCGCTATATCAAAAGGTCACCCCAAAGACAAGCTTGAAAAAATCTGGACAGACTGGGAAGCGTTTGCCCAATATGCATTCAATAAATCGCATTCTACCTGTTATGCCTATGTAGCCTATCAAACTGCTTATTTAAAAGCCCACTACCCTGCCGAATACATGGCTGCGGTATTGAACAACGCGGGAAATATTGAAAAGCTGACGTTCTTTATGGAAGAGTGCAAAAAAATGGGTATTAAAGTTTTGGGGCCCGATATCAATGAATCCTTAAAAGGCTTTGCTGTAAACAAAGCGGGCGAAATTCGTTTTGGCTTGGGCGGTTTAAAAGGCGTGGGTGAAGCAGCGGTTGAAAGTATTATTGAGGAACGAAAAACAAACGGCGATTTCTCTACTATTTTTGATTTTATCAAGCGTATCAACCAACGCACCGTCAATAAAAAAACATTGGAAAGCCTGGTATATGCCGGTGGTTTTGATTGCTTTACCGAGTTGCATCGTGCCCAATACTTTTGTGTGCCGGAAGGTGAAACAGTATGTGGATTGGAGAAAATTGTGAAATATGGAAACATTGTGCAAACCCAAAGTGTACAAACTTCCAATACGCTGTTTGGAGACCTGCCGATGGTATTGGATGTTAAGACCCCCCATATTCAGCCTTGCCCACATTGGCCATTAACTGAACAACTGGATCACGAAAAACAGGTAACCGGCATCTATTTAAGTGGCCATCCTTTGGATCATTATAAATTTGAATTTAACCATTATGGAGTAACGCCGGTTGGTGAGTTTAATGAGGTTAAAGATTCGCAAATGCTACAGCAAGCCAATGCTAATAAAACCTTTAAGCTTTTATGTTTGGTAGCGGAAGCCAATCATCGCTTATCAAGGCAAGGAAACAAATTCGGGACGTTTGTGGTGGAAGACTATACGGCTAAAACAGAACTGGTTTTGTTTGGCGATGATTACGTACGCTACCATCACTATTTAGAACTGGGTTCTGCAGTGTTGATATGCGGATGTTTCAAGCAGCGCATGTATAAAAACGAATTTGAATTTAGAGTATCCAGTATTATGCTGGTAGAAAATATAAAGCGTCAATTAACCAAACAATTGCAACTGGCGGTAGATGTACGTAATATACAAAAAGGAATGATTGAGTTTTTGGAAGAGAATTTAAAAAAACATCCGGGTGGTGCCACGTTAAAAGTGGTAGTATCAGAACCGAAAGAAAATTTATTGGTGAACCTTGTAACCATAAACAATGGCTTGGAGGTAAATGACGACCTCATCAATTTTTTAGCTCAGCAACCCGAAATTGAAGTACAGGTAGCAACAGCTTAATATGGCAAACCTGCAAATCTGACAATTTTGCCGGTAAAAAGGTTGGAGTTAAATTTGCAACAGTTACATTCATTGACTTAAAAATAGTTTTATCATGGCAAAAGCATTCACAGATTCAAACTTTCAGAACGAAGTATTAACTTCTGATAAGCTTACAGTAATAGATTTTTGGGCAGAATGGTGTGGCCCTTGCAGAGCAATAGGACCCGTTATTGAAGAGCTTTCTAAAGATTATGACGGCAAAGTAAATATAGGTAAAGTAAACGTTGATGAAAATCCTCAACTAAGCATGAACTACGGCATTACCAGCATACCCGCTATATTGTTTGTAAAGAACGGACAGGTGGTAGATAAATTAGTAGGTGCTCAGCCTAAATCAAACTTTGTTAAAAAAATTGAAGCTCATTTGTCGTAATACAGATGGCGTAGCATTAAAAAAGCAGGCAATTTGCCTGCTTTTTTATTTTTAATATCAACCCAGCAAAATTCCTGCAATAGTAGCAGAGAGATAAGAAGCCAATGTACCGCAAAGCAAGGCTTTAAGCCCCAAGCGTGCAAGGTCGGCTCTGCGCTCCGGCGCTAATGCGCCAATACCGCCTATCTGCATACCCACAGAACTGAAATTTGCAAAACCGCAAATGGCTATACTTACTATCAGCAATCCCTTACTGGTTACAATAGGAATAGCTTTGCTTGTTAAATTTTTAAACGCCACAAACTCATTAATAGAAAGCTTTTGTCCCAATAAAGTTGCTACCCCGTTTACGTCGGCATTCGGTACACCCATAGACCAGGCAATAGGATAAAATATTTTACCAAAAATCCAGTCTAGGCTCAAATTAAACTGAGGACTGAAAATGTGACCTATTTTTATTAAAAGGTAATCAATACACGCAATCAGGGCAATAAAGCCTATAAGCATGGCTATTACATTCATGGCTATTTTAAATCCCTCACCGGCTCCATGAGATATAGCATCAATCAAATTGGTATGGTGTGTTTTTACTTTCAGCTTAACGCTTCCCATGGTTTGACTTTCAACCGTTTCGGGCCATACAATCTTTGATATGACCAATGAACCCGGAGCCGCCATTAAGCTAGCAGCCAATAGTTTGGGTGCCAGGTCCAATCCTGCGGCAGCACCCATATTCACATATACTATCAGGATGCCGCCAGCAATACAAGCCAAACTTCCGCTCATGCTTGCCAGCAACTCACTCATCGTCATGCCAGCCAAATAAGGCTGAATCATTACTTGCGCTTCTACCTGTCCTACAAAAGCACTGGCCACATTACTCAGGGCTTCTGCGCCGCTTACATGCATCACCCAGTTCATGGCTTTTGCAATAATGCTTACAATCCATTGCATCACTCCAAAATAATATAAGATAGAAACCAATACTACCACCAAAATAATAGTGGCCGTTA
The DNA here is from genome assembly GCA_025924755.1 of Chitinophagaceae bacterium. Classification (GTDB taxonomy): domain Bacteria; phylum Bacteroidota; class Bacteroidia; order Chitinophagales; family Chitinophagaceae; genus Flavisolibacter. Next base: position 3,526 of record JAICHT010000076.1, read on the forward strand.
CATTAAAGGCAAACACAAAGCCCCCCGATGCATAGTCTACAAAAGTACCCGGAACGGCAGCCGCTGCACCGATGCCGCCATATACAAAGGCAGCGCCCTGGCGGGCAAAACCTTCAATTTTTTCCATACCATGTCCCAGCTTTTGAAAAAAGGCCGTAACTGGTGGGATTTTTAGAACCAACAACGCAATTATTAATTGTAAAAACATGCCACTGGCCACCAGACGGTAATTAATTTTCTTTTTGTTGTTGGAAGCCAGGTAAGCAATTCCTAAAATAAGAACCACACCGATAAGACCTTGAAATCGCTGCATCAATAGTAGTTTATGTAAACAGTTGGTAAAAGAAGTTGGGAAGATAATAAATTTAAAACATTGAAAAGATAAGATAAAAGAACAGCTATTGAACGGAACTCTTGTGCCCTCTAATAAAAAATGGCAACATGCTTTTAATAATAAAATTTCAGCTATTATTGTAACCATATCACAAATACCTGTTTTGAAAAGCCTGCCTTACATCTCTCTTATATGTTTAATATTCTCTTGCTCTTATCAGCAGCTTTTTGCACAAACGCATGGGACTAAAAAACCCATTCGATGCGGCACTACTGCCTATTATCAACGGCTTTTTACCGATCCTGTTTTTAAGCAAAAGTTTGAGCAAAATCAACGGAATATTACAAAAAAAGCCGCTGCTGACCGTGAGCTGCATATGGATTTTTTGAGCGATACCATTCCCGTTGTAGTGCATGTATTGGTGGATAGTTCTTTACAATTGTTAGTAACCGATGCCATTATTCAATCACAAGTAGATGTATTGAACGAAGATTACCAGGGCATCAACGTAGATTCCAGCCGCATACCTCCCGCATTTAAGCCATTCTTTGGCAAAAGCAATTTGCACTTTCAATTGACCCGTACCAATCCTTATGGCGAACCCACCACTGGTATTTCGCGAATGCCTTCGAATATTACTTATGGATTAAACACATTGGACAGTGCCAAACAAAGTTATACCGGCGGCGAAGATGCCTGGGATCCAAACCGCTATTTAAATATTTGGGTGGTGAATTTTGGCAAATCGGGACTGCTGGGCGTATCGGTATATCCCGGCGATCCAAGACCTTTAAATGTTCATGGCTTTATATGCGATTACCGGGCCTTTGGCCGTGGCGCTGCTTATTTGGATTCATCTTATAATGGAGGTAAAACCACTACGCATGAACTGGGGCACTTTTTTAATTTATACCATATATGGGGTGATGATGGCGGCGCTTGCACCGGCACCGATTTTCCAAAAGATTCTACAGATGATGATACGCCCAACCAGGCCGACAACACATATGGCAACCCAGACTCAACCGATGTAGGTAGGATAATTACCGATGCCTGCTCTCCTGCTCCGCCAGGAATTATGTATCAAAACTATATGGATTATACGGACGATATCGATCTGGTAATGTTTACACAGGGTCAGCAAAAGCGTATGGAAACGTCACTTACAGCCTCGCCCGACAGGCTGCAACTGTTAAATTCCACTACTTACCAGCCTGCGGCAGTTTATACGCGAGATGCACGTATCTGGCAAATCCTCAATCCCACTCCTTTTACTAACTGTGGTGCAATTACACCCAAAATCATTTTACGAAACAGCGGAACCGAAAAGCTTACAACTGTAAAAATCGTGTCTATATTAAATGGCAATACTCCCATAGTTTATAACTGGACGGGGAGTTTATCTTCCTACACTTCCACCATACTCAATTTGCCTTCTATTACAGCACCGGAAGGAAAAAACATATTGAAGATTTATACAGTAGCGCCAAATAACTTAGCAGATCAAAATACTGCGAACGACACCGCAACAGCATCCTTTACCATATTACCTGTTCAAACACTTAACGGAACTGTAATAGAAGGATTTGATAGGCCTGATTTTCCACCGCCTGGTTGGCAGGTCAATAATCCAGACAAGGATACCACATGGAGTTGGAATGCAACTATTGGAAATAAACACCCCGGATCGGCCTGGTTTAATGACTGGAATAATCCTACCAATTACCGGTATGATGATTTAATCACTCCAACTTATTCATACAATAATACCGATTCAGTTTTTTTGAAATTTAATCTTGCTGCCGCTACATATAGTGATCCTAATACCACCACTATACCTATAGATACTTTGACTGTTTTACTATCAAAAGACTGCGGCAACACCTTTACTACGATCTACAAAAAATGGGGCGCTGCATTGCAAACGACCGTAAACCCGGACCAGGCGTTAATGGATGAATTTTTCCCTTCTTCATCGCAATGGCGCAGGGATTCTGTGAACCTGGGCGCTTACCTTAATACTACCGAAGCACAGGTACGACTGGCTTTTCGCTTTAGCGGCAATAATGAAAATAATTTATTTATTGATGATGTAACGCTCAATACTATCGTACTACCAACTGCTTTAAAACAACAAGGTTTTTTATTATTGCCAACTGTTTTTAGTACGCAGTTTGGTATCTGGCATTACCAGCAGCCCACTACTCTTAAATATATTACAATATTCAACGCAATGGGACAAATGGTGTGGCAAAAGCAGTTTAATGGAAATGCAGATAAATTTATTACAGTAAATTTGTCCCGCCAATCGGCAGGCGTCTACTTTGTAAAATTAGGATATAACGATGCCCGCCGCAATGTAACCCAACGAATTATAAAGTATTAAATGAGCAAAGCATCTGTTGAAGCACTTATCCAATATCAACCCCAGTCCTTACAGCAAATAGGCCATAAAGTTTTAAATGAAACCCGCTTATCGGATAAAGACGGCCTTGCACTTTTTGAACAGGGAAGCCTTGCATACGTAGGCGCTTTAGCCAATTATGTACGGGAAAACCGGCACGGCGATAAAACGTATTTCAACCGTAATTTTCATATTGAGCCTACCAATGTCTGTGTATTTACCTGCCAGTTTTGTTCTTATTCCCGCTTGTATGCGCACCGGGAGGAAGGATGGGAACTAAGTATGGATGATATGATGAATATTGTAAAGAAATACGATAACCGTCCGGAAACCGAAGTGCATATTGTGGGCGGCGTGCATCCGAAAATGAACCTTAGTTATTTTGCAGAATTATTGAGCAAGATCAGGCAACACCGTCCCGACCTGCATATAAAAGGCTTTACGGCTGTCGAACTGGATTATATGTTTCGGAAGGCAAAGGTTTCGGCAGATGAAGGTGTTCAGATATTACATGAAGCCGGCCTGGATTCTATACCTGGCGGTGGCGCAGAAATTTTTCATCCAGAGATCAGAAAGCAAATATGCGAGGATAAAGTAGACGCGGAAGGTTGGCTGCGCATACACGAAGCAGTTCATAATGCAGGCATGCACAGCAATGCCACTATGTTGTTTGGCCATATCGAAAACTATAGCCATCGTATAGATCATATGCGTCAATTAAGAGAGCTGCAAGACAAAACCGGTGGCTTCAATACCTTTATCCCACTTAAGTTTCGCAACAAAGGCAATGATATGAGCCACGTGGCAGAAACCAGTGTTGCAGAAGATTTGAAGGTATATGCAGTTGCTCGTTTATACCTCGATAACTTTCCTCATATTAAAGCCTACTGGCCAATGCTTGGTCGTAAAAACGCCCAACTTTCTCTTGCTTTTGGCGTAGATGATATTGATGGTACAATAGACGACAGCACAAAAATTTATTCCATGGCTGGTGCAGAAGAACAAAGTCCTGCTATGAGCACTGAAGAAATTGTAATGCTAATAAAACAAGTGGGTAGGGAGCCGGTAGAACGCGATACTTTGTACAATGTGCTTCAGGAATATTGATGAATGCAGTGTTCAAATACAATAATGTACTCAGCTTTCGTGCTAATATGAAGCTTTTTTGTGTTGCACTCTTGTACGTCTATTAATTCTATTCCGCTTATCTTAGCGGCGCAAAACAAAGCAATATGACCAACAGAACATTTACGATGATTAAGCCCGATGCCATGAAGAACGGGCATGCAGGAGCAATACTTAACCAGATTATTAAAGCCGGCTTTAGAATAGTGGCTTTAAAACAAACGAAATTGAGTACAGATAATGCCGGAGAGTTTTACGCGGTGCATAAAGAGCGGCCTTTTTATACAGAGCTGGTTCAATTTATGAGCAGCGGAATTATCATAGCAGCTATATTAGAAAAAGACAATGCAGTAGCCGATTTTCGTAAACTGATTGGTGCCACCAACCCGGCACAGGCAGAGGAAGGAACTATACGGAAACTATATGCTACTTCTTTAGGTGAAAATGCAGTGCACGGCAGCGATAGTGATGAAAACGCAGAAATAGAAGGCAACTTCTTTTTTTCAGGGTTAGAAAAATTCTAATAAAAGCCGGTTACAAACCGGCTTTTTTATTCAGCTTACCAGAAGCTCATATCAGTAGCATCAAATTACTTTTTCTTTGCTCTTAATCATTTTATTTGGTACCGGCTCTACTTTGTAACCCGCTTTCCGCAATAAATTAATTACACCTTTCTCTCCCGGTAAATGGCCCGCTCCCACTGCAATGACCAGTGCGTTTTGCGGCAGTAAATCAGATAATTTTTTTGCCCAGTTTGCATTTCTGTTATATAAAAGCAGGTTGGCAAAGTTTTGCATGCCCATGCCCAAATCTTCTTTTTGTGTCAGTTCTTCCAGTTTATTTAGCTGCTGGTTGCGGTATGCATTTACCATTTCATTAAATTCTTTTTCATCGTCTTCTTTGCCATAGTTTTTTACGTAGTTCAGTAACTGGTTGGCCTGCAGCTTATAAGGAATGCTATCAAAGATGCTTAATTGATATGCCATGGTTTCCAGCCCTTTGATACCCTTACCATCTCCTTTCGCTTCTTTCATAATAAGTTGTTCCATCGCCACTTCATTATCGCAATCCATGGATTGTTCCATTAAGGTAGAGGCCGCCAGCATGGGTTTATAAGTTTCCAGTAGCGAAAAAGGAATCAGCCCATTTTGTTTTTGAAAAAACTCTTTTACAATCTGGTAATCTTTTTGAGGTAGCAAATCAGCAAGCGTAGTATCGTTACGCATCTTCATTTTCTGCATAGCTCCCATCATTTCAAAAAGATTATCCATATCAATTTCGAGGTACACTTTATCGCAATGGGCTATGGCGCTTTTTAAGCTGTCGCTCAGTTCAATATCATCTGCACAAAGCATATGAATGGTGCCGAACAAGTAAGAAGGCCGTGAAAGATTCTTGCCGCTTATTTTCCATAAAAGGGTATTGGATGAGGTAGGCTCTTGTGCAAATCCACACAGGTAAGCAGCAAAAAATAAGAGTAGCAATATTGCTTTTTTCATAAGTTGAAAGTACAGTAATTATACAAATTTTAATAGCAGCATCCGTTATACCGACTGAGAATTATCAATCGTAGGTACGGCAGCTTCCATACCATACAATTGATGTTTATATTTTAAGGATGGCGATGGAATCAAATCTCCCATACCCAGGCTATTCCACTTGTTATCCACAGAAAGGATCGTTGCATCATCGGCTACAATTATATTAGGCCAGTCACGTTGAAAATTATCGGGCTCTTTTGTTTTGCGGGTGCCGTCAAAGCCCATACAGGCAAATGTTTTACCGGGTTCAAGTTTGGATGGGCGCTGCACTAAAATAGCATCCCGCTTTGGATCTAAATTGTTGCAAAACCGCCAGAGCGCCAGTCCCAGATCCATTACATCAATATGCTGTTCCACATACAATATCAGTTTTACACCTTCCAGTTTTTCGGATGCACAAAGCTGTTCGTGCAATTCCCGAATATGACCCATGCGGTTTTTGTGCACAGAAATAAGCACAACGGGAATGCCATCTGCTAACAATTTGGTATTTACTCCTTTTATTTCAGGAAATTCAGCAAATACGGATTGATCATCAATTATATTTATATTATTTGCAATATCCAACTCATAATTCTCATCCTTTTCCTCTTCAAATTTATAGGTTCCATCCAGGCACATTTTTCCGCCAAATCCCATTTTACTGCAACTATGATCCAATACATCCATCGGGCCCTGCGAGAAATTAATATCGGTAGCGGGATTTAAATTCTTCAATACATATTGCGCCAGCTGTTTATAGTTTTGAATAGCAGTGCCTTCATCTGCCAATACCAGTATTTTATTAAACATCATTTGTCCGGCACCCCACATGGCATTCATCACCTTTTGCCCCTGGCCTGCATATTCCTTCTTAATCTGCGCAATCACCAGGTTATGAAAAACGCCTTCTACAGGCATATCCATATCAATAATTTCAGGTACCATCGTCATTTTCATAGGCGCTAAAAATATCCGTTCCGTAGCCTTGCCCAGCCAGGCATCTTCCTGCGGCGGAATACCCACGATAGTAGCAGGATATACAGCATTGCGTTTGTGTGTGATGCAGGTAATATGAAAACGCGGATACCAATCGGGCAACGAATAATATCCGGTATGATCGCCAAATGGTCCTTCCCATATGAGGTCATCAGAAGGATCTACATATCCTTCAATAATAAAATCAGCGTCGGCAGGCACTTCAATATCAGGTTGGGTAATGCATTTCACCAGCTCAACTTTCTTCTTGCGTAAAAAACCCGCCAGCATATATTCATCTACATTTTCCGGAAGCGGCGCTGTGGCCGAATAGGCATATACCGGGTCGCCGCCAAGAGCAACTGCCACAGGCATTTTTTTTCCCAGCTTTTTATATTCATTAAAATGTTTTGCTGATACTTTGTGCTTGTGCCAGTGCATTCCTGTAAGGGTGGGACCAAATACCTGCATACGATACATGCCTACATTACGGGTATGGGTATTAGGGTCTTTGGTATGAATAACGGGCAAGGTTACAAAAGGTCCGCCATCCTTAGGCCAACAGGTAATAACCGGAAGTTTGGTAATATCAGGATTATCTTTAATAATAACCTGCTGGCAGTCGCCTTTACCACTTATAACTTTAGGCATCCAGCTGGCAAACTGCCCCAGTTTTGGAAGCAGCTTTAATTTATCAACAATGCCTTCTTTTGGAGAGGCTAATAAATGAAACAGGTTTTCAATATCAGTTGCCACATCGTTTAAATTCCCGACACCCAAAGCCAGGCACATGCGCTTTTCGCTACCATACGCATTCATTAAAACCGGGAAGTCAAAACCTGTATTTTCAAACAACAAAGCCTTGCCGCCACCTGCAGTTTTACTGATGCGGTCGGTTATTTCAGCGATCTCTAATTTGGGATTTACGTAAGTGGTTATACGGATAAGTTCGCCTTCTTTGTCTAGCGTTTCAATAAACTGCTGCAAATTTTTATATGCCATACAAATGTGTAGCACAAAGGTAAGTGAGCCGCTATTGCAATAACGTTAATTACATTGGATTGGCCGGGCAGCCATATCCCCTGCGACCGCTTCTGCCGCCTCCGATTGCGCCGTTGCCCCACCTGAAAGTGAGAGTTAAAACGGTAAAATGATACCAGTCTTTATTTTTCGGATTCCCGCGTTGCGCATTTTTTTCGGGATAGGTACTGTTGCCTCTATAAGATAGGTCCACTGCCTGTTGTCCACGTTCGGCCAGCAGAGAAGCAGAGTCCACATAAGTAGTGCTTACATCATCCAGGTAATCGGTAAATAATTTTCGCAACCCTATTTCCAAACCAACACGGATATTGTCGTTAATAGCATATTTAATTCCGCCGCCAAATGGAATGGAAAGTTGCGTAAGCGAATAGAATTTACGGCCGGGATATGCTGTTAGACCCTCGCCTTCTGTACTCAGCGGTTTTAAATATACTTTTTTGTTCAAGCTATCGAAGGTATACGGATTATAATGATATACTCCCAGGCCTCCAAACAGATAGGGCGTCCACTTGACCTCGTTTAAATTAAAAATATCATACTCTCCTACAAGGCTAAATTCGGTAAGATTGCTTTGAAAACTGAGGTTGCGTGTTGTTTTTAAAAAATCGTCTTTACCTTTTTTATCGGCACCTGCAATTTTTGCAAAAGTAAGTCCGCCGCGTAATGTAAAACGCTCAGAAATTTCATAGCCTGCAGTAAGGCCAAAAGCCGGCTTGGCTTGCTGAAAAGTTCGTTGTGCCAGGTCGCCGCGGTAATTGGAAGCGCCGGCCACTATACCAAGCTCCCATGATTGGGAGAACGCATAAAACGAACAAAACAGTAAACTTAATAATACAGCAGACTTTTTCATTAAGGCCATTTTTTACACATTTGCAAATTTGAGACCGCAGCTTTCGTTACAAAAACTGCGTTTCCAGTAATAACGATCTTTCTATGGAAATAGTACATTTAGTATTATTACGGCTTGAATGAGGCTAAAATCCCATCACTAATTTGCTTTCATATACAGCTAAAGTTTCAGTATGAAATAGTATTTATATCTACAACTGTTATTTTAGCAAGTGACAAAAGCTACATCAATACCTTTCATCACTTTTGCCAGGGCACATTTTGTTGTCAACTAATGAAAGTTCTATATTTAAACCTGAAAAATTAAATATGCGATTTCAATATTACATTCCTATCGTACTTTCTTTTGCGCTCCACGCTTGTACATCAAACACAAATACAGCCGCCACGAGTACAGATACGGTAAAAAATGATATACTCACAGCCGATAGAGATACTACCATAAACCCCGCTACTGATTTTTTTATGTATGCTAATGGCGGCTGGATTAAGAACAATCCGATTCCGGCAGACCAAAGCAGTTGGGGAATAGGGAATGCCGTGCAGGAAGAACTATACAATCGCTTAAAAGCCATCAACGATAAAGCCTTACATGCAGGTTCGGGAATTGAAAAAAAAGTAGGCGATTTTTGGTACAGTGCTATGGATACGGCTACTATAGAGCAACACCATTTGCAACCCATTCAGCCGGAATTGAAAACCATTGATTCTATTACCGATATCGCTTCTTTAAGCCGGGTAGCGGCACATTTACAAATGGAAGGCATCAGCAATTTATATCGTGATAATGTGGGGCAGGATGCTAAAAAAAGCGATGTAATGACCTATTATTTATCACAGGGTGGTTTAGGAATGCCCAACCGTGATTACTATGTAAATACCGATAAAAGAACAACCGGCATCCGTAATGCATATGTAAAATATATACAAAAGGTTTTTGAATTATTGGGAGATGACAGCACCACCGCCGCGAAGAAAAGCTCTTTACACCTGGCTTTGGAAACACAAATGGCCAAAGCATCCCGCAAGCTGGAAGACCTCCGCGACCCTTATAAGAACTACAATAAATTTGCCGTAGCCGACATATCAAAACTAACGCCTTCTATCAATTGGCAAGAGCAGTTTGCCATCAAACACGTCAGCCATATTGATTCGGTAATTATTGGTCAGCCCGATTTTTATAAAGAATTGGAAACTGTATTACACACTACCCCGATACCCGTATGGAAAGATTATTTGCGGTTTCATGTTATCCGTGCTACAGCACCTTATTTGGATAGCATCACCTACAACGATTATTTTAATTTTTATGCTACATCGCTGCGCGGTGTGCAAAAGCAAAAGCCGCGCTGGAAGCGGATGCTGGACTTGGAAGATGGCTTGATGGGCGAAGCATTGGGACGTGTTTTTGTAAATGAATATTTTCCACCGGCTGCTAAAAAACGCTATGAAGATC
>JAICHT010000077.1 GCA_025924755.1 Chitinophagaceae bacterium
ATGTTTTCAAAAAGTTTTTTATAATCTTTTTCCGGCCTGATATCGAGTAGGGTCATTTTTAAAAACTCACCGATAGAGTAGCCGTAATGTTCAATAGCTGCATCATTAGCGTTCAAAAACTGAAGTGTATCGGTGTCATAAATAAATTGGGGGAGGGGTGCATTATTAAATAGGGTTTTATAACTTTTTTCGCTTTCTGTCAATGCGTCTTCTGCCAGTTTTTGAGCGGTAATATCATCCATAGCACCAATCATGCGTATGGCATTGCCAGCTTCGTCTCTTACTATAAGCGCCCGGTCTTTTACATACGCATACTCGCCATTGGCTTTTTTAAACTTATAATAATCACTCCAGTATTCATCTCCGTTTCTAATGGCATCCCAGTGTTTTTTTATAATCCGTTCCCGGTCTGAGGGATGCAGGTTGTTGCGCCAAAATTCACAGGGTTCATATTGGTCCACGGCATCGTAACCAAACAAATTTTTATAATTTTCGCCATGCCAAAATGCATATTCCGATCCTACTTCCCAATCCCATATGGCTTCGGAGGTGGCTTTGGAAACCAATGTATATCTCTCATTGATCTGTTTGATTTCATTTTCCTTTACCTTTTTTTCTGTTATGTTTTGTACGATAACCGATAACAGGTTATCTGCAGGATAAGCAGATACCTTAAACCACATTTGCAGGGGTTCGTAATAACTTTCAAAACGTACTGGCTGCTGGGTATTGAAGGCTTTTTCATATTCTTCAAAAAAGATCATGTCTTTCCCTTCCGGAAAAAAATCCCAAAAAACTTTGCCGATAGCCTGTTCTTTTTTGATGCCGGCAATTTGCTCTGCTACCTTATTGGCATACCGAACCTTCCACTCCCGGTCAATCATAAAAATACCGTCGGTAATGCTATCCGGCAGGGTTGCGATTTCCTTATTGAAAGCTGCGGGCCCGCTACTGCAGTTGCTTTTGCGGGTAATGTCTTTTGCCATGCAGCAAACGCTGTCTGCTCCTGCTTTTTTTATAGTCCACAAAAGCCAGCTATACTCACCATATTTTTTACGGCACCTGTTTTCAAAGCTTCTTTTTTCATGATGGTGGATGGTGGCGTCAAATTCTTTCTGCGTTTCTAAAATGTCGTCTGTATGAATAAAATAAATAAAGGGTTTTGCCATCAGTTCCTCTTCGCTATATTCAAAAAACTGAATGCCGGCGGCGTTTACCCTTTTTATATAACCATCTTGCCCGATAATAAAAAAAATATCCGGTGACAGATCAAAAAAACAAGCCAGTTCCTCAGCGTTGGCTGTATTGTCAGGTTGAAGCTTTTGCGAAGTTTTTGATTTGGAATTCACTTTCAGGTGATTATTCATACTGGTTTTCAAGTACTATAAAAATAAGTATAATACTATTGTGCAACATATTAATATTTTAAAGCGTTTGTAATTATACATAATTGCGTATTAGCCCTTAACGAGTGTCGTAGTTGTACGTGTTAATGCGTGGGAATCTTTATATGCTGGCCGTAGTCGCTTTTCACAAAAATTCATTTCCCTACCAGGTTTCCAGTGCCGTATTGCTATCCAAATCTTTTGATACAGAATGGATATGACCATATTGTGTTATCGCATCAGCAGCCAAACGGGCAGCACTACAAACCCATATTGCAGCACCATATCCTGTACTTTTAAGCAGGGTTTGAATAAAATAATTATTGATTTACAACAATCAGCCTCATTATTGTAACTTCGCTCCGCATTTTTTAAATAAATAAATCGTAAAATATGAGTACAGTAAAAGTTGCCATTAATGGTTTTGGAAGAATAGGACGACTGGTTTACCGCCAGATATATAATATGGAAGGAATAGAAGTGGTTGCCATCAACGACTTAACCAGCCCAAAAGTTTTGGCACACTTGCTAAAGTACGATACGGCACAGGGACGTTTTAATGAAGATGTAAAAGCAACTGAAAATTCGATTGTGGTAAATGGAGATGAAGTAAAGATTTATGCTCAAAAAAACCCGGCTGAAATTCCATGGGGACAGCATGATGTAGATGTAGTATTGGAATGTACCGGATTTTTTACCGACAAGACAAAAGCAGAAGCACACCTGCAGGCTGGTGCTAAAAAAGTGGTCATATCAGCCCCGGCCACCGGAGATCTGAAAACGATTGTATTTAATGTAAACCACCAGATACTGGATGGCAGCGAAACGGTTATCAGTTGCGCTTCCTGCACTACTAATTGCCTGGCGCCTATGGCCAAAGTTTTAGATGATCAATATGGCATAACAGCAGCTTTAATGACTACCGTGCATGCATATACGAACGATCAGAATACGCAAGATGCGCCACACCCGAAAGGCGATTTGCGCCGGGCCAGAGCCGCTGCACAAAACATTGTTCCAAATAGTACAGGCGCGGCAAAAGCTATTGGCTTAGTATTGCCTAACCTAAAAGGAAAACTCGACGGAACGGCACAGCGGGTACCGGTATTAACCGGCTCTTTAACCGAACTGACATCCGTATTAGGAAAAAAAGTTACGGTAGAAGAAGTAAACGGTGCTATGAAAGCAGCTTCGAATGAAAGCTTTGGCTATACCGAAGATGAAATAGTGAGTGGCGATATTGTGGGAATGCATTTTGGTTCGCTGTTCGATGCTACACAAACAAAAGTGCTGACAGTAGGCGACACCCAATTGGTAAAAACAGTAAGCTGGTACGATAATGAAATGAGCTATGTATCGCAACTGGTACGCACAGTAAATTACTTTGCGAAATTGATAAAGAAATAAGGTGAAGCGGGCAGCAGCAATTTTATTAAACACCTGTTGCGTCACACTCTTCAGCGTTCTGTTCATATATTAACAATTGTGCAAAGGCTTTCCCGGAAAGCCTTTGTTTTTAAACTCTGGCATATGTCTAAATTTTCTTCTTATAATTTCAGCGGTAAAAAAGCGCTTATACGTGTAGACTTTAATGTACCGCTTGATGATAATAATCAGATAACGGATGATACAAGAATGAGGGCTGCTGTGCCTACTATCAAAAAAATTTTAGCAGACGGCGGAAGCGTAATATTAATGTCGCACCTCGGCCGGCCTAAAGATGGCCCAACCGATAAATATTCTTTGAAGCATTTGGTAAAACACCTCAGCGATTTGCTTGGCGGCGTACCGGTGTATTTTGCAGACGATTGTATTGGTGCACAAGCTTTTGAAACCGTTAGCCGCCTGCAGCCCGGCGAAGTACTATTATTAGAAAACCTCCGGTTTTATAAAGAAGAAGAAAAAGGTTCCGAAGCATTTGCCGAAAAACTTTCCAAACTGGGAGATGTATATGTAAATGATGCTTTTGGTACGGCACACCGGGCCCATGCTTCTACGGCTGTTATTGCAAAGTTCTTTGCACCGGAAAATAAAATGTTTGGTTTATTGATGGAAGGCGAAGTAAGCAGCGCCGAAAAAGTGTTGCATAATAATCAAAAGCCATTTACTGCTATTATTGGTGGCGCCAAAGTTTCTGATAAAATATTGATTATTGAAAATCTTTTAGAGCGGGCTACCGATATTATAATCGGCGGCGGTATGGCGTACACTTTTTACAAAGCTATGGGTGGCCATATTGGTAAATCGTTGTGTGAGGATGACAAAATGGATGTAGCAAAAGATTTAATGACCAAAGCCGATAAAAAAGGCGTTTGCATTCATTTGCCCTCCGATTCTATTATTGCCGATCAGTTTTTGAACGATGCAAACATATCCTCTGCCTTAAGCAATACCATTCCAGATGGCTGGATGGGACTGGATATTGGCGTATTGGCCACCGAAATGTTTACAAAAGTGATTCATAATTCAAAAACTATTTTGTGGAACGGGCCTATGGGTGTATTTGAAATGGAAAAGTTTCAACACGGTACCAAAGCCATAGCACAGGCAATTGCAGAAGCTACTGAGAACGGTGCTTTTTCATTAGTAGGTGGTGGTGATAGCGTGGCGGCTGTTAACAAATTTGGATATGCCGATAAAGTAACCTATGTATCCACCGGTGGTGGCGCTATGCTGGAATATTTTGAAGGAAAAGAACTGCCTGGAATAGCAGCACTTAAGTAGTAATTATTAATGATGAATGATGAATTTTGAATGATGGGAAAGTGTTCTTTTACTTCTTGTCGTTCAAAATTCATCATTTCTTTTATTTGGCAGAAACAACTATGATTTTATCATCGCCTCCGTTACTGGTGCAGATGTATACTTTTCCATCAGGCGCTACACATACGTCCCGCATCCGGCCATATTTACTGGTAAAGAATTCATTGGTTTCTGTAATATCGGTTTGTGTATCGTTTAATTTCAATTGATATAACCGACTGTTTTTAAGTGCTGCTACCAATAGCGAGTTCCTCCATTGCGGTATTTTATTATTGTTATAGAAATCGGTTCCGGAAACAGCGGCGGTGGGCGTCCAGGTTTTAATAGGTTCTTTTACATTATTAGCTTCGCAAAATGTTTTTTCAGCTGCTTCATCGCAATAACCATGCACTTCCGGCCAGCCATAATTGCGACCCTTTTCAATAATATTAATTTCATCATCCGTATCGGGACCGTGTTCCGAACTAAAAATTTTATTGCCAACTAAAACCAGTCCCTGCGGATTTCTGTGCCCCCAGCTCCATATAGGACTATTATTAATTGGGTTATCAGCCGGTATACTACCATCCAAATTGATGCGCAACACTTTGCCATTGAGTTTGGATTTATCTTGTGCCAACGGCTGGTTGCCGTTTTCGCCGGTAGTGATGAAAAGTTTATCCTGCACTATCAAAAGCCTGCTGCCATTGTGAATGCTGGCTGCTCCTATATCGTCCAGCAATATAAGCGGGCTCAATAACGAGGTGCCATTATAAGTAAACCGGACAACTTTTGCTTTGTAACCTTTGCTACTGTTGTAATCATATACTACATATACATATGGGTTGGTTTTAAAATTTGGATGCAGCGCCATTCCCAGCAAGCCTCCTTCTCCATTTGTATGTACATCCGGGATATTGTATATAACTGAAACAGCGCCGGATTCGGGATTTACCCTGCTTATCCGGCCGGTTCTTTCTGTCATCCATATAAAGTTGTCAGATCCCCATACCAGGTCCCATGGGAAGTTTAGCTTGTTAACTAATACCGTATCTTTTAGTTCTACCGGTGATGATGAGGGCGTAGGATCCGCACTTTTTGATTGTTGAGTGCAGAAGAAACCCAGGTTAAGAACTGACAGTATTAAAAATAATTTTTTCATAAAGGGACATTTTGTCTATATAATATACGTAATAAAGCGATGGAATAGAAATTGCTTATCACCAATGTCAATAAATAGTTACATTTAAATACAAAATCATAAAACAAATGAGAGGTTTTTCACTGCCATTATTAATTATTCTTGGGTTAGTAGTAATCCTTTTATTCTGGGGATGCGGTAGCTATAACGGATTAGTGCAGCAGGATGAAACCGTGAAAAATTCATGGAATAAAGTTCAAAGTGATTACCAGCGTCGTGCTGATTTGATACCTAACCTGGTAAATACCGTAAAAGGCGAAGCCAATTTTGAACGCGGTACATTAACCGATGTGATAAATGCACGGGCAAAAGCTACTTCCGTTCAGGTAAATCCGGATGACTTAAATCCAGAAAATATTCAGAAATTTCAGCAGGCGCAAGCCCAGTTATCTGGTTCTTTAAGCCGATTACTGGTAACGGTAGAGCAATATCCAAACCTGCGGGCCAATGACGCCTTCCGCAATTTGCAGGCACAACTGGAAGGAACAGAAAACAGGATCAAAACCTCCAGGAACGATTTTAACGATGCCGTACAAACATATAATACTAAAGTACGTACGTTCCCTACAGCCATGTTTGCTGGCATAATGGGCTTTCATCCACGGACCGGCTTTACCGCAGACCCTGGATCGCAGAATGCACCAAAAGTAGATTTTGGCGGTACGCAACCTCAGCCTAAAGTAAGTTTTGATTCAGCACGATAAATAAAAAGAATTGAAACTTTTTCCCTGGCAAAAACAAAAAGAGTTCTTCGCTGTAGAAGAAAAGGAACGCATAGTAGAAGCCATTCGTGCTGCGGAAGCCCGCACCAGTGGCGAAGTGCGGGTATTTGTTGAATCTCGTTGCCGTTTTGTAGATCCGTTGGATAGGGCACAGGAAATCTTTTTTCAACTGAAAATGAATGAAACGGAACTGCACAATGGCGTACTGATATACGTAGCGGTAAAAGATAAGCAGGTAGCTGTATTTGGCGATGAAGGCATTCATCAGAAAGTAGGCGAACCTTACTGGAACGATGTGCTAAAAAAAATGCTCTTTTCCTTTAGGCAAAACAATATTGCCTCTGGTATTCAACAATGCGTACACGAAATAGGCGAGGCGTTGCTGTTTTACTTTCCATATAATAAAGACACGGATAAAAACGAATTGCCGGACGATATTGTTTTTGGCAAATAAGCAGATGAAAAAATTAGTACTCTTATTGTGCATATTGTTGTCTATCCGTGCTTTTGCACAAATAGATAAAGTAATACCTGCCAAGCCCAATCCACCCCGTTTGGTAAATGATTTTGCACACGTATTAACCCCCGCGCAGGTACAGGCTTTAGAAAATAAGCTGGTGGCTTATGATGATAGCACCTCTAACCAAATAGCGGTTGTCACAATTAATACCGTTGAAGATTATGCCATTGAAGATGTGGCCTTACAAATTTTGCGTCGCTGGGGTGTAGGAGGCCAGGCCAAAAAAGACAACGGTATTGTGCTGCTGGTCGCGGTTAAAGATCATAAAGTCCGTATAGAAGTAGGATATGGATTGGAAGGTGCCGTACCGGATATTACTGCCAATACTATTATTGAAAATGATATTGTACCTAATTTTAAAGAAGGCAATTACTACAGCGGGTTAAATGCCGGAACCACTTCTATAATACAAGCGGCGGCAGGAGAATACAAAGCGCCGGAAGGATATGCGAACAGGGGTGGTAATGATGGCGGCGGTTTAAGTGCCGGAAAAATAATACTGGGTATTATTATTTTGTTTTTCATCTTACGCATGTTTGGCGGTGGTGGCAGAGGCGGTGGCGGTTTTATGTCAAGGCGCGGTTTTGGACCCATCTTCTTCCCCGGCAGCTTTGGCGGTGGTGGAGGAGGTTTTGGCGGGGGCGGCTTCGGAGGTGGAGGAGGAGGCGGCTTTGGAGGATTTGGTGGTGGAAGCGGCGGCGGCGGCGGCGCCAGCGGTAGTTGGTAATATCAAATAATTTATAATCAAAAAAGCATCTCAGTTGAGATGCTTTTTTGCTAGCAGCTTAACTGCGTGCTAAATGGTTTCCTTATCTTCATTTAGCTAAACTTAACAAACAACATATACTTTCATGCTCTTTGGACAACTGATTTTACTTTACCTTAAAGCAGTATAAAATTTTAAGGTCTGATTCGGTTAATGTATAGTCTGGCCTCCATTTTTGATAATAGTATACGTGTTGTGCTGTATTATCAAGGGTTACATTAAATCTTGCTTTCTCACATCCTCTTCCACCTTTCCGACCAGTACTCAATCCATTACCGACTCCTAAAGCATAGATGCCCTGTCTCTTTGCAATCACGCCTATTTTCAACAGGTACATGCCATTGATTTCCTGATAGGAGAGTTGTTGTATACCATTTGGACTTGCTATATTTTTATCATTATAAATTCTGCCGTTTACCGAAACGTAATTAAAATCTGCCACAGCATCAACCGGTATAGGATTACCATCTTCTAATCTTCCTATTCTTAAATCCGAACCTATGTTTGTAGCTTCCGTATAATTTATTTCCTGTCCGCTGTTTTGGTCCTTTAGTGTTGAGGGAAAACTTGAAAGTAAGTAAATAGTATCACCAACATGAATGCTATCTAAGTCAGGCTTAATACTGGAATTTACATTAAAAGAATAATTGGCATCAAAACAAACTTTACTCGGACAACTACATAAAACAATAGCGACTGTGAACGCAATAAAAATCATCAATAAACCTTTCATTTAATATATTTTAATAATGATACTCACTGAATAGGTTTATTACTTGCTGGTTCAATCCGGTTTGCTGTAATAGCCTATCTCGGTATTGTTGTGGGCTGCTTACATCGGATTGCAATGGATTAAAGATCTGTTGAATAGTGAAATTAGAAACAGCATCATTTAATGGACTTCCTGCAACATTGAAATCGTTTCTGGTATCCATCATATCATAATACAACTTTTTAGGTATTCCTAAAACTTTCTGTAACCTGAAAGACAGTGGAGGCGTAGTTAAGCCATAGCCTGCTGGTGCAATCATTTTTCGCATGGTAGTAGTTTTGGTGATGGTTATTGCTACTCAATATAGTATTTAAATTATAGCATTTATCCAAACTAAGCAGTAAAAAACTAGTTTTTTGTATGGATAGGAGTTTATGCTTACTGTACTTTCATAAAGTAAAATACCGCTCTTTAACGGAACGGCATTTCGCAATTTGCTCACTTTAGATACTTAAAATCCTTTTGTATTTTTAGAAAGGATAGATTCAATATAATCAGCCTGCTCTTTTTGCCCGGTGGCCTGCTTAGATTTCTGTATGCTTTTTAATGTGGTTTCTACAAAGGTTGAAAACTGTCCTCTATATGCTTCGGGAATATTTTGTACAAAGCCGGTAATATCATTTACCCCTCTTTTAAATGTTTCCACTGATTTTACTTTGGCAATAAATTCAAACAGGGGTTGCATTAGATCGGCTTTGGCCTGGTTCAACGGCATCTGTTCAAAGTTGCCTAGTATCATATCTGCGGCAGATTCATCTCCACTTTTTATAAACGATTTGGATATGGCTTCCGCTAATTTGCCTTTTACTTTGGCGGTACTCAAGTGTTTGGCCTCTGTAAACGCAGCCACACTATCCACTTTGCCAAGCGCTTCTAACGCATCGCCGGATACCGTATACGAAGAGTCATTCAATGCCGACTTAAAAAGTGGTTCATATTTCGCTTCTTCATAATCGCCTAGTTTAGCTATGGCAGCGGCTTTCACGGTTCTGTTTTCATCTTTCTGTGCCAGTTGCACTAATATGGGTTCTGCTGCTGCTTTTACACCTTGCTTTTGTAAATCCAATTTTGATATGGCATAGTTGCGTATGCGGTAAAATTTATCTTTCAAGCCCATAGTAAGGATTTCGACAGCGCGGGATTCTTCTTCTTTTTTGGAAGCTGCTTCTAGAGCTTCGCGTCTGTCTACATAGTTGCCTGCATATTTATATTGGTTCAGGTAATCGTCTAGCGTTTTGTTTTCTGTTTTTTGAACCAATAATACTTTGTCACCATCAAAATTTACAAGCGTAGGTTTGGTTTCAGATGAAAACGTAAACGTATCGGTTGAGTCCTGCACCCATACATGATGTCTTGTTCTGTTTTTTCCGTTATATATATCGATGGCTACCGGCAGTTTAAAAATACCACTGGTGGTTTGGGTTTGCTTTACTACTACCTGCACTTGTTTTGTTGCGTTATCATAGTTGTAAGCAATATCCAGCTTGGGTTGCCCGTTGCTATAATACCATTGGTTCCAGAACCATGTTAAATCTTTTCCGGTAACTTCTTCAAACGCCAGCCGCAGGTTTTGCGCTTCGGCCGATTTAAATTTGTTAGTGGTTAAATACAAATTAAGAGATTTGAAAAATGCACTATCGCCTACATAATTTCTAAGCATATTTAAAATACGTCCGCCCTTATTGTAACTCACCGCATCAAATACATCTTCTTTATCATTGTAGTAAAACCGAACAAGGTCTTTATTGAAATCGCCACTTTGTAAATAACCTTGCATGCCTGAGTAGTTTACGGCATCGCCGGCGTCTTTTCCATATTTATACTCGTTCCAAAGTGTTTCGCTGTAATCGGCAAACGATTCATTTAAGGTGATATTGCTCCAGCTTTCCGTAGTAACTAAATCGCCAAACCACTGGTGAAATAATTCGTGTGCAATCACATCCTCCCAATGGTTACCGTCTGTTAATTCCCTTGCATCTTGCTGTGACGATTCCTGGTGCAAGGTAGCCGTGGTATTTTCCATAGCGCCGCTCACATAATCCCGGCCTACAATCTGATCATATTTAACCCAGGGAAAATCTATGCCTGTAATACGGGAATAAAAGGCTATCATTTCCGGCGTATTTCCAAAAATTTTAGGAGCCACAGCCGCATACGGCTTCTCTACATAGTAAGCTACTTCTTTGCCTTTGTAATTATCTTTTATAATAGCATAATCGCCTACGCCCATAAAAAACAAATAAGGCGCATGGGGTAAATCCATCTTCCAGTAATCGGTCCGGGTGCCGTCGTTATTGGTTTTCTGGCTCATTAATTTTCCATTGCTTAAGGTTACATACTTAGCCGGAACGGTCATATATATTTCTTCTGTCGTCTTTTGATTTGGCTTATCAATAGTAGGAAACCAAACTGAATTAGCTTCTGTTTCGCCTTGTGTCCATATCTGGGTGGGTTTTTCTTTATCCTCGCCTAATGGATTAATAAAATACAATCCTTTCGCATCAGTGATGGCCGCACTTCCCTTTGCTTTATATTCATTAGGCTTGGAAGTATAATCTATATACACGGTATATTCTTCGCCGCCTTTGTATTTTTTATCCAAGCGAATATTCAGTTGCAAGCTGTCATACTTATATTTAAGCGGTATGTTTTTGCCGCTTTTTACTACCGCTATTTCTTTTATATCCATTCCTTTTGCATCTAAACGTAGCGAGTCGGTAGAATAGAAATGTGGTTTTAAAGTGATCCATGCTTTGCCATACATGTACGACTTGGCATAATCAAACTTTACTTCCAGCTTGGTATGTACCAGGTCATTTATTTTTTCAGCGGTAGCTCTGTATTCTTTAGCTACGTCCGGTGCAGGTGTTTCTTTTTGCGCCCATAAATTAAATATGCTTAATGAAAAAAGAGAAAACAATGCAAATTGCTTCATACTAAATATTTGTTTCTCAAAAATAAAGGATGTGTTCATATGCAATAGCTAAAAAAGTGACAAAAGGCTTTTGAGGCAAATGCGTACAAAGTATTTCATGTATTTTTGATTGTCATGAAAAAAATTTTGTTGCTGTTTTTCGCTTTTTGCTTTGGTATGATGGCGTATGCTCAAAAGGTATATTTCATTTACCTGCAATCAGAAAATGATGCGCCGTTCTTTGTAAAGATGGGCGACAAGGTTTACAGTTCCACGGCTTCGGGCTACTTGATATTATCCAGTTTGGTAGATAGTACCTACTCGTTTACTTTAGGCTTCAGTGGTAACCAAGCTCTGGAGTCCACCTTTTCAATCAATATGCGTGGTAATGACAAAGGGTTTCTTTTGAAAAAATCAGATGCTGCTTTGATACTTGTCAATTTGCAAAATCAGCAAACCTTTAAACCTACCAGTTCTACAGATAGTACTACCACTATGATCAATACAAAGGCAGATCATTTTACCCGGCTGCTTTCTCAAGCTGCTGATGATCCATCCTTACTAGCTATGCCGGCAGTATTAAAAGAAACAGTTGCCGTGAAGCCGGAAAAGAAGATGGTCAATCCGCCAAAAGACCCACAGCCGGAACCTGTAACTGCAAAGCCGGTAAAGAACGATACTATAAATCATACAGCTACCAATACAGTGGCAGTAAAGCCTGAGACGCTGGATATTAAAAAAGTAGAAAAACAAACAGATACCGTGCAGGCCGTAGTAAGTGAACCGTTGGTAAAAAAGGAACCTACTATGCAGCCTAATATAGCTTTTAAACGTTCTAAAATAACAAAGCGCTCGGAAAGTTCTACTACAGAAGGTTTTGGCCTGGTGTTTCTGGATAATACATCTGAAGGCACAGACACGATACAATTAATAATACCTAATCCTAAACTTTTTTTACAAACGGAGGATACGTCAAGTACCGCATCCGGTCAGTTTTTAGATTTAGGTAGTAAGAGTGTAGCAAAATCAGCACCTGCTAACAAGCCTCAAAAAGTAATTTGTTCTGCTACTGCATCGCAAAATGATTTTTTAAATCTTCAGCGGGCTATGGTTTTTAAGAAAAGAGAAGAAGGGATGATAGGGGAAGCCAAAAAGTTTTTCAAAAAAAAGTGTTTTGCAACGGCACAAATAAAAACGCTTAGCACCCTATTTACTACAGAGACTGGTAAGTATGAGTTTTTTGAAGCAGCTTATCTTCATATTAGCGATCCGGAACAATTCAAAACATTAGATACGGAGTTAAAAGAACCGTATTATGCCAACCGTTTCAAGGCATTAATCAGTAACCAGTAACCCACTCATGCCACGCTATTTTATTGAAGTTGCTTACAAAGGCACACGATACAGCGGCTTTCAGATTCAGCAGAATGCCAATACAATCCAAGCAGAAGTAGAAAAGGCTTTTAATATACTACACAGGAGCAATGTGAATTTTACCGGGTCTTCCCGCACGGATGCCGGAGTTCATGCCATTCAGAATTATTTTCATTTCGATTATGAAGAAGTACTGAATCCCTATACGATTTATAAGATGAATTCAATATTACCACCCGATATTGTGGCAAAAAATGTATATAAAATGCACGATGAAGCGCATTCGCGTTTTGATGCAACAAGCCGGGAATATGAATATCGGATTTATCAAAACAAAAATCCTTTTTTACGTGGCCTTGCCTATTATTACCCATATCAATTGGATGAGAAGCTTTTAAATGAAGCTGCCTCATATATACAAATGCAGTCAAATTTTTTTGCCTTTTCAAAAACCAACACTCAGGTTAATAATTATAATTGCTCTATATATAAAAGTACATGGTATCAAAAGGATGATATGCTGATTTACAATGTTAAGGGTAACCGTTTTTTGAGAGGCATGGTTAGAGCGCTAACTGCCACTATGTTGCAGGTTGCTAGGGGAAAGCTTTCAATGAAAAGTCTGGAGGAGCTGTTTTCAGGCGACCTTGTAAAATGTGGGTTGTCCTTACCGCCGGATGGATTGTTTCTTTATCGTATTTCTTATTCGTTTTTTTTCACGGATTTTTA
>JAICHT010000078.1 GCA_025924755.1 Chitinophagaceae bacterium
ACAAATGTTGCCATTTGAATACTGTAGCAATAGTTTGTTAATTTTGCCGCTCTTTATACTAATATAATGATCAATATTACATTTCCGGATGGAGCGATACGCCAATACGAAAAAGGTACAACTGCTTTGGATATCGCCAAATCCATTTCAGAAGGACTGGCCAGAAAGGTGCTGGCGGCAGAAGTAGCCGGCCAGGTTTGGGATGCCACAAGGCCAATAGAAAACGATACTACTTTAAATTTATTAACCTGGGAAAATGCTGGCGGCAAAAGCACCTTCTGGCATTCATCAGCGCATTTAATGGCAGAAGCAATTGAAAGCATGTTTCCCGGAGTAAAGTTTTGGGTAGGCCCTGCAGTGGAAAACGGATTTTACTATGATATTGACTTAGGCGACAGGTCTATTAGTGAAGAAGATTTGCGCAAACTGGAAGTGAAGATGGCGGAACTGGCAAAGCAAAATAATGCCTATGTGCGTCAACCCATTTCCAAGCAGGATGCGGTACAATACTTTACCAATAAAGACGATGAGTATAAGTTGGATTTATTAAAAGGTTTGCCGGATGGAGAAATTACCTTTTATACACAAGGCAGTTTCACTGACTTATGCCGCGGGCCTCATATTCCCTCTACTGGTTTTATAAAAGCCATCAAGCTTACCAATATTGCCGGTGCTTATTGGAAAGGCGATGAACGCAACAAACAATTAATACGCATATACGGCGTTACTTTTCCATCACAAAAGCAGTTGGATGAATACCTGCAATTATTGGAAGAAGCGAAAAAGCGGGATCACAGGAAGCTAGGAAAAGAGCTGGGCATTTTTACAATGGATGATGATGTGGGCCCAGGTTTGCCTTTATGGATGCCTAACGGTACTATTATCATTGAAGAATTAGAAAAGCTGGCAAAAGAAACCGAGAAGGACGCAGGATACAAACGGGTGGTAACGCCGCATATCGGCAAAGAGAATTTATATTTAACCAGTGGCCATTTGCCTTACTATCAGGATAGTATGTATCCGCCAATGGAGTTGGAAGGAGTGAAGTATTACCTCAAATCCATGAACTGTCCGCACCATCATAAAATATTTGCAGCAGAACCTAAAAGCTATAAGGATATGCCGTTGCGGCTGGCAGAATACGGAACCTGCTATCGCTATGAGCAAAGCGGCGAATTATTTGGTTTAATGCGGGTACGTTGCCTGCATATGAACGATGCACATATCTACTGTACCAAAGCACAATTTGACCAGGAGTTTCGTGCGGTAAACGATATGTACCTGAAATACTTTAAGATTTTTGGTATTGAAAAATTTGTGATGCGCTTATCACTGCACGATCCGGCCAAGCTGGGACAGAAATATATTGATGAACCGCAACTGTGGCTGGAAACAGAAGATATGGTTCGGCAGGTATTAAAAGAAACCGGAACGCCTTATATAGAAGTACCAGACGAAGGTGCATTTTACGGGCCTAAAATAGACGTACAGATATGGAGTACTATTGGCCGCGAATTTACATTGGCTACCAACCAGGTAGATTTTGCGCAAGGCCGTCGGTTTAAGCTGGAATTTACCAATCAAAATAACGAAGCGGAAACACCTTTGATCATTCACCGGGCGCCATTAGGTACCCACGAACGCTTTATTGGTTTTTTGTTGGAGCATTATGCCGGAAGGTTCCCCACATGGCTGGCGCCGGTTCAGGTAAAAGTTTTACCCATAAGCGATAAGTTTATAGAATATGCTAAAACTATCTTGCAAAAATTAAAAAAATGGGATATTCGTGCGGAAATTGATGACCGGAGCGAAAAGATCGGGAAAAAAATTCGGGATACTGAATTAATGAAAGTGCCCTATATGCTGGTAATAGGTGAGAAAGAAGTTGCTGAAAATAAAGTTTCCATCAGGCGTCAGGGTAAAGGTGATTTAGGCGCAAAAGACGCCGATGAATTTATTAATGCGGTAAAAGAAGAGATCGCTCAAAGAAGCGCAGAATAAAATTAAGTAGGCAAGAGTAAGAAGCAATAACAAAAAATAGAATTAACTTGCTTCTATACTAAAATATTTCGACAGGCATTTTAAATAAAAAATTAAGAATACCCACCAGGTTTACTGCGGCTGTCGACCGTAAACGGTGGATTTAAATTATGGCTTTACCAAACAGAGGAAACTTTAGGGGACGATTTACTCCCCGTAAAGAACCGGAACATCGCATTAACCACCTTATCAGAGTTCCGCAGATACGACTTGTAGGAGACAATGTTACTGTTGGCGTGTATTCTACACAAGAAGCGTTAAAAATGGCGCAGGAGCAACAGCTCGATCTAGTTGAAATCTCTCCGCAGGCCGATCCTCCCGTTTGTAAAATTATCGATTACAATAAATTTTTGTACGATAAAAAGAAGAAAGATAAGGAGATGAAGGCGAAAGCGAAAACGACCGAGATGAAAGAAATTCGCTTTACTCCCAATACGGATGATCACGATTTTGATTTTAAATCAAAACATGCCGAAAACTTTTTGAAGGAAGGTAATAAGGTGAAAGCCTACGTGCAGTTTAAAGGGCGGGCCATTCAGTTTAAAGACAGGGGAGAACTGTTGTTGCTGAAATTTGCCGAACGCCTGGCAGAAGCAGGACAACTGGAAAGTATGCCCAAGCTGGAAGGAAAAAGAATGCTGGCCATATTTACGCCCAAAACAGCTAAAAAGAAAGTAGAAGCAAAACAAGCATAAAAATGTATCAGCAAAGCTATTTAAACGCTTTGCTGATACATTTTATTCCATATTGCTTTGTGTGCCTATATAGGCAATATTTTTAACTATTGAATCCTTAACTCCTCAATTTCAACGTACACTTAACAAAGTGTGCCTGAACAATCAGTATTTTTTATTACTTTTGCGTTCCGTTTTAAGACGGATATTTGCCTGAAGTGGCCCCATAAGTGTCTCCCGGTGGAGAACGCCTCAAAGGTTTTACAGAAATGCATTCATCAAATGCCCAAGGTTAAAACAAATTCCAGTGCCAAAAAACGCTTTAAAGTAACCGGCACCGGTAAAATCACGCATCAAAAAGCTTTTAAGCGCCACATTCTTACCAAAAAGTCAAAGAAACGCAAACGTGCTATGTCTAAAGACGGTGTTGTATCAAGTGCCAATATGGACTTTGTAAAGCGCCTGTTGTGTATGAAGTAATTCAAAACATTTAATTTTTAAACTTCTAAACTATTTAAGATATGCCACGTTCGGTAAATGCAGTTGCTTCAAAAGCACGCAGAAAAAAAATATTAAAACAAGCCAAGGGCTTTTATGGCAAACGGAAAAACGTATATACCGTTGCCAAGAATGTTGTTGAAAAAGGAATGACTTACAGCTATGTAGGTCGTAAACTGAAAAAAAGAGAATACCGTCGCTTATGGATTGCCCGTATTAATGCGGCTGTAAGAGAAGAAGGTTTAACCTATTCTCAATTCATAAACTTACTGAATACAAAGAATATTGGACTGGACCGTAAGGTACTGGCTGACCTGGCTATGAGTAATCCGGAAAGCTTTAAAGCCCTGATTGCCCAGGTTAAATAATGACTTATAGGATACTAAATTTATAAGCCGGATGCTTCAACAGCATTCGGCTTTATTTTTATAAGGTTAGAACGTATATTTTTGTAAAAAAACAAGTGTTCACTGGACAACCCCCACGTACTATTTCAATGAACAATTCTTATCTAGACCTGGTAGACCAGACCTTTAATTTTCCGCAGGAAGGCATAGAAGTTAAAGATAATTATTTGCAGTTTAATGGTTTAGACCTTAAATCGCTTATCGACAAATACGGAACGCCCATGAAGCTGACCTATTTGCCCAAGATTGGCATGCAGATCAATAAGGCCAAGCAAATGTTTGCCAATGCTTTTAAAAAGCATAAATATGAAGGGCAGTATTACTATTGCTATTGTACCAAAAGTTCGCACTTCTCTTTTATTGTAGAAGAAGCATTGAACCATGGCATTCACTTGGAGACATCTTATGCCTATGATATTGATATCATAAAAAAGCTGTACGAAAAAAAGAAGATCTCAAAGGAGATGTTTATTATTTGCAATGGATTCAAGCAAAAGCCCTACACACGGCGCATTGCCTCTCTTATTAACTCGGGCTTCACTAATGTTATTCCTATTTTAGATAATAAGGATGAATTGCTGGCTTATAAAAAAACGGTGCGGCAGCCTTTTAAATTAGGAATTCGCGTAGCGGCTGAAGAAGAGCCCACTTTCCCCTTTTATACTTCGCGGCTGGGCATACGCGCAAAAGATATTTTGGAATTTTATGTTGATAATATAGAGGGATATGAGAACAAGTTTCAATTAAAAATGCTGCATATCTTTTTAAATAAGGGTATAAAAGATGATATCTACTATTGGTCGGAATTAAACAAGATCATCAATTTATACTGCCAGTTAAAAAAGATTTGCCCGGAACTGGATTCGTTGAATATCGGCGGCGGGTTTCCTATCAAACATTCGCTTGGTTTTGAGTATGATTACCAATTTATGATCAACGAAATTGTAGGTAATATCAAGGCTGCCTGCAAGCGCAATAAAGTACCAATGCCCAACATTTTTACCGAATTTGGCAGCTATACGGTAGGCGAAAGCATGGCGCATATTTATAGTGTGATTGGGCAAAAAGTGCAAAACGACCGTGAAACCTGGTATATGATTGATTCATCGTTTATCACCACTTTGCCAGATACCTGGGGCATAGGCGAAAAGTTTCTGATGCTTCCGATTAATAAGTGGGATCAGGAATATCAACGGGTAGTACTGGGCGGCATCACCTGCGATAGTCATGATTATTACGATTCGGAAGAGCATATTAATGAAGTGTTTTTGCCTAAAACAAATGGAGACGAACCATTATACGTGGGCTTCTTTCATACCGGCGCATATCAGGATCAAATTAGCGGATATGGTGGTATCAAACACTGCATGATTCCATCGCCAAAGCATATTATTATTGAGCGGGATAAAAATGGAAAGTTGATTGACTGGGTGTATGCAAAAGAGCAATCAGCGCAAAGCATGTTGAAGATATTGGGTTATATAAAATAAAAAATCCCATTTGACAATGGGATTTTAAAACTTATTTGCAATTTTATTGTCCTGATTTCTTCTGGCCAAGAATCTCCTGCTTAGCACTGTTTCTGTTTTGATCTTGCTGCGCCTGGGTCTGGCTTCTTTGATTATTGTAGTTGTTATTGCCTCTGTAGTACTGCTGCCTGCTGTTATCACTATAATTCCGATCTGCATTTCTGTTATCATAGTTTCTGTTATCATGCCTGTTGCTATATTGCCTGTCAGAGTTATACCGATTGTAATAATGATTCCTATGTGGCGCTACAGGGTAGGCATATACTCCATAAGGTTGAGCTTGATAATATTGTCCGTAATATGGCGAACTATAATATACACCGGCGCCGGTGTCATCATATTCATCATATGTACTACGCGTCATACCACAGCTAGTAGCTATTACTACTAAAGCAGCAATAAGACCTATTTGTAAAATACTGAAACGTTTCATTTTTATTGTTTATATTATATAATCAATTTGTTTACCAAAAACTCTTAAAATGACATATGTGCACTGCCTTTTTGTAGTATTAACATTTATTGGTTCCCAAGCATTTTCGCAAGAGGATTCAGCAGTTAAAAAGCCGGTGATGCTGCTGTTTGACGGTATGCGAAATGGCGATAGCAGTATGATTCGGGCCGCTTTTAGCCCGGATGCCATTATGCAAACCGTTGTTCAAACCAAAGACGGGAAGACAGTGATAGAAAATGAAAAAGTTGATGAATTTATTTCGGTGGTAAGTAAACCACATAAAGAGGTATATGACGAACGCATTACTTTTGATGTAATACGCATAGATGGAAATTTAGCGATTGCCTGGGCGCCCTATAAATTTTATGTAGGCAATACTTTCAGCCATTGCGGCGTAGACTCTTACCAACTGGTAAAATTAAATGGCGAATGGAAAATTCAATATATCATTGACACCCGCCGCAAAGAAAACTGCCAATAAATATTACTTCAACCGGTATTTTTTATTCACTTTCGGGCTGTTGAAATACCGGTTCAGTTCTTTTTCGTTCATATTGTTGGTAATACCGGTGGGTATATCAATCAATTGCATTTGAATTTGCTTTAGTTCATTTTTAAGGTTGTTCATTTTTTGTTGCAGATCCGGATCTTTTTCACCAATAAGCGTATTATCTCTTAATACATATTCCAAACGCTTAATAGAAGCCCGCAGCAAACCTGCCTGGTTTTGTTCTGTATTTTTATTAGGCGCCGTTGCTTCTTTAATAGGCTGTAACGCCACACCTACGCTGGGCAATATAGCGCCCGTTCTTTTCGACTGATCGCTGCTGGACGTAGAAAGTACAGTGCCGCTCAATGCGGTTGCTGCGGCAGTAAGGTCAAATGTAGTGCGGGCTCTTTTGGTACCTTTTATATTTTTATCTATTTGCAAAAAGGTATATTTTAATTGAAGCAAATAGGTATCGATATCATGGTGCAGCATATCGTATTGCTCTTTGGCCAGCGGGTAGTTTAGTGCATTTTTTACGATCAGTTTTATCTGAACGGTATCCTGCATTTTAAATTTGGTAGAGCCGATAAAGGTAAGGTTCACTGTTTTTATTTTTCCTGTATCGCTTTCTTTTACAAAATCGTAGGAAGGTGTCCATTTAAATTCGTCGCCACATTTTTTTACATCTTTAAACTCGCCGATGGGCATGTTGGTAAGGGTAATAATATTATCGATAGGAAAACTTCCGGTTTCGCATAAAATCCTAAAACTCACCGTATCTCCTTCGTCTAACCATATGGTGCCGCTAACAGTAGGCTTTAAATTAGAAGAAATAATATCTGTGCTGTAAAACACAATAGTAAAACCGGTATCTATTTTTTCTTTTGGATTAGAAAGATTTTGTACACCAATAGTTACTTTATAGTTATAGTCGTATTTTAAACGTCCCGATAAAAAATAAGATTTGTCGGCTTTAAACGTCAGTAAACCGTTATCCTTATTAATTCGAAGGCCTACCGGCGAATTTCGCAAAAACCAAAAGTAATTCGAAGGATTCTTGTTGATTTGTAACTGGTACGTTAACATAGAATCAACATGTACCGTAAAAAATGGATTCAGATTGACGATGCGCAGTGAAGTGTCTACTTCCACCTTTACTACAGTGTCTATTGCAGGGTGAACAACACTATCCGGCAGCGCTTTTCGAGCCGAATCAACAATGAGCGTCTTAGTTGAATCCCGAACCTGGCCGAAGGAATAACAAGAGATAAATAATGCAAAAATGAACAAAGCTATTTTCATGATGTAATAAAGGGATAGGCTTTAGAAATGCAATAATAACAAAAAACCCGTCGTGGACACGACGGGTTATAAACCAAAACCAACTGCTTATGAGAAAAAAGTTATTGAATAGTAATTTCTTTTACCGATGATTTGACTGTTTCTTTGGTCGGAAGGTTTAATGTTAAAATGCCATTAACATATTTTGCTGAAATATTTTCCGTATCCATATTCTTGTCAATAGAAAAAGAGCGTTTGAAAGACTGAACGGTATATTCCTTACGGATATGCTTTTCTTCTTTATTTTCTGCTTCACTCTTTTTTTCGGCTGAAATAGTTAGCAGATCAGCTTCAATATTTACCTTAAAATCATCTTTGCCAAATCCGGGCGCCAGCACGTCTATTTGATAGCCACCTTCTATTTGTTTAACATTTACCGGAGCAATTTGTTTAAAATTGGCACCCGGAAATTCGTTTTTGAAAGTGGATGGAAAACCATTTATAAAATCATCCATCAGGTTATTGAATGAAGGAGAAACAGGTCTGTTTTTTAATCTTACTAGTGTCATATGTTTAAAGCTTTATTTTATGAACCCATAAAATCAAACTATATACCGTTTGAAAACCAGCATTGTTTTACTGACTTTATGTCGCTTTATGGTTCGTTTGTATGCCAGTATTTCTTAACTAAGCTTTAAATTACTTATCTTAAAGGAGTTGCTTAAATTTGCAACTTAAACAGTAACATTTATGTATCCAGTAGAAATAGTACAACCGATGAAGGAAGAACTTACGGAAAATGGTTTTTCTGAAATTGTCAGTAAAGAAGAAGTGGAAAACCAGTTAAAACAAGAAGGTACAACATTGGTAATGATCAATTCGGTTTGTGGTTGTTCGGCCGGTTCAGCCCGTCCGGGCGTATTAATGGCCGTAGCCAACAGCAAAAAGAAACCCGAGCATTTGACTACTTCTTTTGCAGGTTTCGATACAGAAGCCATCCAGACATGGCGTAAGCATTTATTGCCTTACCCACCATCATCACCAGCTATAGCTTTATTTAAAAACGGCGAATTGGTGCATTTTATTGAACGTCATCAAATTGAAGGACGTCCGGCACAGATGATTGCTCATAATTTAATTAGTGCTTTTGATCAATATTGCGATTAAGACCTACTTACATTTAAAAGCCCCTCTCTTTTATTAAGAGGGGCTTTTTATATTTCTTTTCGTACTCTCCTTACTTTGGCAGTATCGTTTAAACCAGCTTATGTATCCCAACCTTTATTACGCTTTTAAAGATTTATTTGGTATTGAACTTCAGCCTCTGCGTTTTGTAAATTCGTTTGGATTTTTTGTAGCTATCGCTTTTTTGGTGGCAGCAGCATTGCTTTCCAAAGAATTGCAACGCAAAAGTAAAATGGGCTTATTGCAGCCTACTGAAGAAACCGTAATGGTAGGGCAGCCAGCAACTATTAGTGAACTGGTTATAAATTTTGTGTTAGGCTTTTTGTTGGGATACAAGATTTTAGCACTGTTCTTTTTAAAAGGAGATGCTGTACAAGATCCGCAAGCCTTTATCTTTTCAAAAAATGGTAACTGGTTATTGGGAATTCTTTTAGGTTTAGTGTTTCTGGGACTTAAATGGTGGGAGAAGCAAAAAGAAAAACTGGAAAAGCCCGAACAACGTAAGTTGCGCATATGGCCGCAGGACAGAGTAGGAGAGGTAACGATCCTTGCTTTGATTTTTGGATTACTAGGTGCCAAATTGTTCGATATTTTTGAAAATTGGGGCGATTTTTTACAGCACCCCGCTGCTTATATTTTTTCTCCTGCAGGTTTAACCTTTTATGGTGGCCTGATCTGTGCTACTATCGCTATTGTTATTTTTGCCCGCAAGCATAAAATTTCATTGAGGCATCTTGCCGATGCTATTGCTCCTCCATTGATGATAGCATATGCTATTGGCCGAATTGGTTGCCAGGTAGCTGGCGATGGGGACTGGGGTATTGTTAATACAACACCTAAGCCTTTTAACTGGTTACCAAACTGGATGTGGGCGTTTAATTATCCACATAATGTAAACGAAGCCGGGGAGGTAATTCCGGGTTGTATTGGCAAGTATTGTACAGTGTTGCCACAGAGCGTTTATCCTACACCGCTCTACGAAATGGTCGCTTGCTTTATACTTTTTCTGATTTTATGGAGCCTTCGTAGAAAGCTTAAAGTGCCCGGAACTTTGTTTGCTTTATACCTGATCCTCAATGGTATAGAACGATTCCTTATTGAAAAGATACGTGTAAACAACCGGTTAGACCTTTTTGGATTTCACCCTACACAAGCCGAAGTTATATCAACGTTATTGGTTTTTGTCGGTATTGGGCTATGGGTATATTTACGTAGTAGATACCAGGGAAGGCTTCAAAAAGCGTAAAGTACCTCACTTAACTAAAGTACTACTACTCTTCTTTATACTGGAAAACCCCTAATATTATTATATTATTAGTTTTTAGTATAATTTTTGTAGCTAGCAAATTGTCGCTAATAATTATGCTTTTCAAATTTTCAGACTTACCTTTGTCGATAGTCCGTAGTATTAACTAATGCTTTGCACCTATCCTCAAACAAAAGGCTTATATTATCGTTCATTAATTATAAAATCAGGAATTAAATTATGAGGCAGCTAAAAATTGCTACACAGATTACAAACAGAGATTCTCAGGCCGTGGAAAAGTACCTTCAGGAAATCTCCAAAATATCTATGATTACCCCTGAAGAGGAAACTACACTGGCACAGAGAATTAAGATGGGCGATCAGCGGGCATTGGATAAGTTAGTGCAGGCGAACCTTCGTTTTGTGGTATCTGTTGCAAAACAATATCAGCACCAGGGGCTGTCTTTAAGCGATTTGATTAA
The DNA here is from genome assembly GCA_025924755.1 of Chitinophagaceae bacterium. Classification (GTDB taxonomy): domain Bacteria; phylum Bacteroidota; class Bacteroidia; order Chitinophagales; family Chitinophagaceae; genus Flavisolibacter. The sequence goes on from JAICHT010000078.1 coordinate 10,287, forward strand.
TGAAGGAAACCTGGGTTTGATTAAAGCCGCCCAGCGATTTGATGAAACAAAGGGTTTTAAATTTATCTCATATGCCGTATGGTGGATCCGTCAAAGCATTTTGCAGGCCTTAGCAGAACAAGGACGTTTGGTGCGTTTACCTCAAAATAAAATTGGTACGTATAATAAAGCGAACAAAGCTTACATGGCTTTTGAACAAGAGCATGAAAGAGAGCCAAGCACAGAGGAGTTAGCCGACATTCTGGAAATGAGTGAAACCGAGATCAATAATATTTTTCAAAGCAATACCCGTCATACTTCCTTGGACGCTCCTGTGCATGAAGCGGAAGATGTGGCTATGGGTGATTTGCTGGAAGGTGGCGATGATACCGATGATGATGTGATGAAAGATTCGTTAAGAGATGAAATTCGCCGGGTATTAAAATCATTAAGCCCGAGGGAAGCTGAAATTGTAAATGCCTATTTTGGATTGGACGGTGAAAACGGAACTACTATTGAACAAATTGGTCAGAAATACGATTTAACTAAAGAACGTATTCGTCAGATAAAAGAAAGAGCGATTAAGCGTTTGCAGAAAGCTCGCTACAGCAATGCATTAAAAGCCTATTTAGGCTAAAGAAGCAAATTGATGGGTTTATTCAGCAGCTCTGGTCAACTAAGACCAGGGCTGTTTTGTTATATGTTTAGCACCGGGTTATGAAGTATAAATGGTTATTTATTCTATTTTCAGCAGTTTTAATAGTGGGCTGCGAAAAAACGGTAGACTTTTCGTTAAAGGACAATCCTGCCAGTCTGGTAGTAGAAGCTACTATTGAAAATGGCAAAGCGCCGGTGGTTTACTTATCGCATTCATTAAACTTTTTTTCCACTATCAACCCTGACCTTTTAGAGCAAAGCTTTGTGCATGATGCCTTGGTGACCATATCAGATGGTGCCGAAGAGCATCTGCTAAAAGAATATACTGTTCCCTTAGGCTTTGGTTATTATGGCTACTATTATTCTGTAGATTCCTCCAGTGCTTTGACCGGCCAGCTCAATCATACTTATAGCTTGCATATAAAGGCTTCCAATAAGGATTATACTGCGGTGACTACTATACCTAATCTTACAAAACAAATAGACTCTGTTTGGTGGAAGCAAGCACCGTTTAACGAAGACAGTACCAAAGCGGTTGTACTGCTGCGTGCAACCGATCCTAAAGGATTTGGAGATTATGTACGCTATTTTACCAAACGTAATACAGAACCTTTTTATGCAGGTATCAATTCGGTATATGATGATTTGCTTATTGATGGCACTACTTACGATTTGCAGGTAGAACCCGGGGTAGATCGCAATGCCAAACGATCGGATAATGAAAACTTTTTTTATAAAGGCGATACGGTAACTCTGAAACTTTGCAATATTGATAAAGCCACTTACGACTTTTGGCGTACTATGGAATACAGTTATCAGTCCATTGGAAACCCATTTGCAACGCCTGTAAAAGTATTAGGCAATATCAGTAATGGTGCATTGGGGTATTTTGGCGGCTATGCTGCACAATACCGCACCATTGTCATCCCACAGTAGTATGTAATTACTTTATGCTGCTAATCGCATATTTACTTTTATTTTCGCATAATTAATTGTTTAGAGTACAGAATGGAAAATAATCAAACTGAAAAAATAAATTTACTGATAATAGGTTCCGGCCCCGCAGGATATACAGCAGCTATTTATGCAGCCAGGGCCAATTTAAAACCTGTTTTATACCAGGGCATCCAGCCGGGTGGTCAATTAACAATTACTACCGATGTTGAAAATTATCCGGGCTTCCCGGAAGGCATCCAAGGGCCGGAGATGATGATACAATTTGAAAAACAGGCGCAGCGTATGGGTGCTGACCTGCGGTATGGCCTTGCCACAAAAGTGGATTTTTCCCAAAAACCTTATAAGGTATGGATTGATGAAGAAAAACTGTTGGAAGCTGATGCGGTAATTATTGCTACTGGTGCTTCTGCCAAATGGCTGGGTATTGAAAGCGAACAACGCTTTAACGGATATGGTGTAAGTGCCTGCGCTGTATGCGACGGATTCTTTTTTAGAGGTAAAGAAGTGGCTATAGTAGGTGCCGGAGATACCGCGGCTGAAGAAGCTTTATACTTGTCTAAATTGTGCTCCACCGTGCATATGTTTATACGCAGAGACGAAATGCGGGCAAGTAAGATCATGCAGGACCGGGTTAAAAAAACGGACAATATTAAAATGTACTGGAACACTGAAACCCAAGAAATACTGGGCGATAAAACGGTGAATGCAGTCCGTATTAAAAATATAAAAACGGCAGAAGAAGAGACACTGCCCATTAAAGGTTTCTTTGTAGCAATTGGCCATCATCCTAACTCGGATATCTTTAAAGGCTGGATTGATATGGATGAAGAAGGATATATTAAAACATGCCCCGGTTCTTCTAAAACCAATATAGAAGGCGTTTTTGCTTCAGGCGATGTTCAGGATAAAATTTACCGCCAGGCTATTACTGCTGCCGGCAGTGGTTGTATGGCTGCGCTGGATGCCGAACGTTATTTGTCGGAAAACGGTTTACATTAATCTTTTTGATAGTACTGCAATTACTATGGCTGCATGGATTACGGTTGAATTAAATAATTTGAAATTTTTTGCTAACCATGGTTTGCATGAAGAAGAAGCGGTAGTAGAAAACGAATTTAAAGTAGATATCAGTCTTTCTTTTAAGGCTCCTAAAAAAGTCATTCAG
>JAICHT010000079.1 GCA_025924755.1 Chitinophagaceae bacterium
GAGCATCGCAATATATACAGCAGAAGCTCTTTGTTTGGCAATGCTCCAAAAGATTCCGCTTTGGGTGGAGATTTAGAAGGGACAGCCGAGCCCCGGCGGCTGCATCTGGGTATTGATATCTGGGGCAAGCCTTATACTCATGTAACAGCGCCACTGGACGGTATTGTACACAGCTTTGCCTTTAATAATGCTTTTGGCGATTATGGTGCTACTATCATTTTAAGCCACAGTTTAGACGGGGTATCTTTTTATACGCTATATGGACATCTTAGCCTGGGCTCCATTAAAAATTTAAACGGAGGTGAACGGGTTAAAAAAGGTGATGTATTTGCTGAATTTGGTATTCCGCAGGAAAACGGCAGCTGGCCACCGCATTTGCATTTTCAATTGATAAAAGATATGCAAGGCTATAAGGGTGATTATCCCGGTGTTTGTAAGGTTTCTGAAAAAGAGACATACCTGGAAAACTGCCCCGACCCGAATATTATTTTAGGCATGATGCCTTATACTACTGCACAATCTTAAAGTTAAACATCGGTGTATCCAGCTTTCGGTATACCAGCACCCAAAAAGGCACAATAGCCTCAACGGCTCTTGCCGCTTCCATACCACCCAGGTCTATCAGGCTGCTGGCTTTCCAATGAAAATTATCCACTAAAAAATGCATCACTTTATTTTTCGAATCGGGATAATTGCCGCAAAGAAACAGGTTATGATCGCCGTTGTTTACCAACCTAGCGTCTACCATCAATTTATAATTAATAGTATTTAAAGTTTTTACTACAAAAGCCCCGGGAAGCGCCTCCTGCACTTTTTCGCCCAGCGATGTAGTATTGCCCAAACCCTCTAAAATGCTGGGTGGCATACCGCTGCTAAAATCCAGCGGATTAGTAAGATCTATTACTATTTTATTGCGAACATTTTCCGCATCTATACTGTGTACTGCCTCCAGGGTATACTCGCCATTTAAGCAAATAATTATCAGGTCGCCAAACAGCGCCGCTTCATTAAAACTTCCGGCCGAGGCATATTCACCGGCCCCTTTGGCCCATGCCACCGTTTTTTCGTTTTTAGAAGTGCGGCTGCCCATTTGTACATAATGCCCATTCTTAATCAACGCACCGGCCAATGCCTGTCCTACCACTCCCGAACCCAATATGCCTATATTCATTTTAGTAAAATTTGATATCAAATGTACTGCATCAACAGCAAGAGTTTGCGCAGGAGTTTTTAATTTATTTAGGGTTTGATATGCTAAAAATTTTGGCAAATACCTTATTTTTACGGGTAATAGTACTATGGCTAATCCTAATTTAACTTCAGAAAAAAGTGCATTAACGTCTGCCGATAAAGAGTTTGAAAATGGCATACGGCCCAAAGAAATGGACGACTTCTCGGGCCAAGGCCAAATCATTGAAAACCTCACCATTTTTATAAAAGCGGCTAAAATTCGCGGCGAAGCGCTGGATCATGTATTGTTTCATGGCCCTCCCGGTTTAGGAAAAACCACGCTTTCACGCATCGTGGCCAATGAACTGGGTGTTAATATCAAAGAAACGTCGGGGCCGGTTATAGAAAAACCCGGCGACCTTGCCGGATTGCTGACCAGTTTAGGACCCAAGGATGTATTGTTTATTGATGAAATACACCGCCTGAGTACCGTGGTGGAAGAATATTTATACTCCGCAATGGAAGACTATCGCATCGATATTATGATTGATAGCGGTCCTAATGCACGTAGTATTCAAATCAACCTGAATCCTTTTACCTTGATTGGTGCTACCACGCGGAGCGGCTTATTAACAGCGCCGTTGCTATCGCGTTTTGCTATTAAGTCAAGGCTGGAATATTATACCGCCGAAATTCTTAAAAAAATAATCTTACGCTCTGCTGCTATATTGAATGCTAAAATATCTACTGATGCCGCCGGTGAAATTGCCAGGCGCAGTCGCGGTACGCCGCGTATTGCTAACGGCTTGTTGCGAAGGGTACGCGATTTTGCACAAGTGCTGAACGATAGTCAGATTGATATGGGCATTACACAGCATGCTTTAAAGGCACTAAATGTGGATGAACATGGCCTGGATGAAATGGACAACCGAATTCTTCTGGCTATTATTGATAAATTTAAAGGAGGCCCGGTTGGCATCACTACTATTGCTACGGCTGTAGGCGAAGAACCCGGAACCTTGGAAGAAGTATATGAACCTTTTTTAATTCAGGAAGGGTTTATGAAACGGACGCCACGCGGCAGGGAAGCTACGGAAAAAGCCTATCGCCATTTGGGTAAAACTCCGCCTTTGTATGGGCCTGAAGGAATGAATTTATTCAATATGTAAGCGGAAAGATTATGAAAAGATGATCATGTTTTAATATAGCTTTCATGATAAATATGCTATCAAAACCTTTTTCCAACGGATAAACCTATCCAAGGGGTTAATGTAAATTTATTGGCAACTGGAGTTAAACTTACCCGCCACATTGTATTGTTTTTAGTGTGTTTTCTATATCCAATACTTGGAATAAAATTGGTAAAATGATCTCCATGTGTATTGTATGCTGCTTTAAAAATTTTACCATCAATCCGGGCCCATGTTATACCTAGTCCGGCATCTATAAACGATGTTTTATTTTTTAATGGGAAAAGATAGTTTATCCCAATTGGTAATGCTAAATAGAATGCATTTTCGGTATAAAACCCAATGCCTACTCTAAGGCCAAGACCTGCCTCTTTTGTTATTTGGTGCTCATAGTTAATGCCACCAAAAAGGCTGTTACCTCCGGCTTCTAAGTAAATATCATTTCTTTTTAATTTAGATTGGCCAAAAGAAGCATCAGCAGCAGTTAGCAGTAAAAGAGCTAGCAGTATTAATTTGCTCACAGCAATTTGTTTAGTTTTATAATGAATGAGAAACAATGTAAAATATTTGTTTTACAACTACAAGAGATCAGATACAAATCGCAGATATATGTTATTGGGATTTCTTTAAATAAAAAAGGATCAAAAGTTTCCTTTCAATCCTTTTCACTATTATCAAATGTTCATTTTATTGCACTACCAGTCTGAATCCGTTACCGTGGATATTTACAATTTCAATATTGGTGTCTTCTTTTAAATACTTACGCAGCTTGGCTATATATACATCCATACTGCGGCCGTTAAAATAGGTGTCACTGCCCCATATTCTTTTTAAGGCTTGTTCGCGGGGCAGCAAATCGTTCATATGCTCGCACAGCATTTTTAATAATTCATTTTCCTTGGGTGACAAGGTTTGCATTTTACCACTGTGCGAAAGCTCACGCAACTTTGGATTGAAATGGTACGAAGCCAGGTCAAATTCTTTATTCTCCGATTCGCGGTTCAGTTCTTCGTTTCGTTTTAAAATCGCTTTTATTTTCAGCAGCAATACTTCGCTGTCAAACGGCTTGGTAATATAATCATCAGCGCCAAGTTTATAACCTTGTATAATGTCTTCCTTCATGGTTTTGGCGCTTAAAAAAAACAGTGGCACATCGGGGTTAATATCCCGTATTTCTTCTGCCAGTGTAAATCCATCCATATTAGGCATCATCACATCCAGCATACACAATTCAAAACCTTCGCGTTGAAAAGCGGCCAATCCAAGGCGTCCATCTCTTTCCAGCGTTACATCATAATCGTTCAGCTCTAAGTAATTCTTTAGTACACTTCCCAGGTTCGGATCGTCCTCGCATAATAATATTTTAGCTTTTTTTCCTTCCATGATTCTTAATTTTTGTGTATTAAAATTAACGTATTTGCAGGTATCTTCCCTTACATTATGGTATAATCAAAAAATTTGCCCGATATGTTGTTTTACTTTTGCACTTTATGGAGATTACATCAGACAACCGATTAAAGAAACTCATTATCATAGGTGACCGGGTATTGATACAGCCTTCTGCACCCAATGACCGCACGGAAAGCGGACTGTTTTTGCCACCCGGCGTACAGGAAAAGGAAAGAGTGCAGCAAGGATATATTATTAAAATAGGGCCCGGCTATGCAATACCATTACCACCCGAAGATGAACCCTGGAAGGCAGCCGAAGAACAGGTAAAATATTTACCGCTGCAAGCCCGCGAAGGTGACCTGGCCATTTTTTTATTAAGCGGCGCTACGGAAATAATATATGCCGGACAAAAGTATTTTATTGTGCCGCAAAGCGCTATACTGATGCTGGAGCGGGAAGAGGATTTGTAATACCAGGCCCGTGGTGATAGTATATCTTTAAAAGAAGTACTTTTGCAACTATTGAACAGTGAAAAAGATTATTGTCATATTACTTTTGGTTGTGTACGGTTTTTCCTCCTCCGGAATGACGCTGCATTTTCATTATTGCTGTGGCAGGCTGGATAAGATAGGCCTATCACCGGCAATCGAAGCCAACTGTGGTAAACAGCATAAAATCATAAAAAAGTCTTGCTGTGATAATAAGCAACTGGAACTGAAAGTTAGTTCGTACCAGCAGGCAGAGGCTGTTGCCAAACTGGTGTTCCCCTCTTTTGAGGCCACTAAATCCTATACTCATTTTGCAGTAACACAGCACCGAAGCGGTAAGCAACTTATCCTGCAGGTTTTTACACCACCGCCGCTGCTACATAATCCGCTTTACCTTCTTTATGGTGTCTATAGAATTTGATTGATACTGGTTTTCGCCTTCCATTTAATGAGTATGCATCATACAATTGCCATATTCATTTTCTAACCAGTAAAAAATCAAAATTTACTCCGTGAAATTATTTAAATACATTAGTCTTATTCTCCTGTTAAGTGTATGGAGCTTTGGAATTGCTCATGCACAATCTTCTTCAGCTGATACTACCGTTTCTTTTAAGGTTTATGGTCTTTGTGTACAATGCAAGCAACGCATCGAAAAAGCATTAAAAGTAAAAGGCATTGATGCGGCAGATTGGAATGTGAGCACTAAGATGCTTACCGTAAACTTCGATCCTTCTGTTATTTCGTTAGAGAACATCCATACCCATATAGCGGATGCGGGTCATGATACCCAATTAAAAAAAGCGAAAGAAGCTACTTATCAGGCTTTACCCTCTTGTTGTCATTACAGAGAGCAGACAGAGGCTATGGATAGCAATTCAGGCCATATAGCGAATGATTCATCATCTGCTTTTAATAAAGAAAAAAATCTTTCTGAGGTGCGGGTGGTAGCCGGGAAGTCTTCTACTTATATTAATGGCTATAATCCTTTTCGCACCGAAGTTATTACAGGAAAAGAATTAGTAAAAGCAGCTTGTTGTAATCTAAGTGAAAGTTTTGAAACCAATCCCTCGGTAGATGTGTCATATAGCGATGCAGTAACAGGTTCTAAGCAAATTCAATTGTTAGGATTAGCAGGAATTTATACGCAATTAACGGTGGAGAATTTACCGGGCCCAAGAGGTATTGCTACGCCGTTAGGGTTAAACAGTATTGCCGGTCCGTGGGTGGAATCTATTCAGTTAACAAAAGGTATTGGCTCTGTAATTAACGGATATGAAAGTATTGCCGGACAAATAAACGTAGAATTGAAAAAACCCGAAACCAGTGAAAAGTTATACCTCAATGGGTACCTGAATAATATGGCTAAAGGAGATATGAACCTGAATATGGCTCAGAAAATAGGCAAGAAATGGTCAACCGGTTTTTTGCTGCATGATGATTTTTTGAACAACAAAACAGACGTGAATAAAGACGGGTTTCGTGACCTGCCCACAGGAAATTTATTTAGTGGTATCAATCGCTGGCAATACCAGGGAACCAAGGGATTAATGAGCCAGTTTGGTGTAAAGGTGTTAGTAGATTCGAGAACCGGCGGCTCTATGAGCTTTAACCCTTCGGAAGATAAATTTTCTACTAATCAATATGGCTTAGGAATTTCTACCAAACGATATGAAGGCTTTGGAAAAATCGGTTATGTATTTCCTGCCAACTGGAAAAGTGTGGGTTTGCAATTATCTGCTTTTGATCATACTCAGAACTCTTATTTTGGCTTAACCAGGTATGATGCAAATCAGAAGAATTTTTATTCCAACCTTATCTACCAATCCATCATTGGCACTACGGCAAACAAGTTTAAAACTGGTATTAGTTTTACATACGATCAATACAATGAAACTTTGAATATCAACAACTATAAACGTACAGAAGCTGTACCGGGAGCTTTTTTTGAATACACCTATAGCTATAAAGAAAAGTTGAATGTAGTGGCTGGTATCCGTGCCGATCATAACAGTTTATTTGGATGGTTTGCTACGCCCCGGTTGAATGTCCGGTATCAGCCTGCTACCAATACCACGATCCGTTTAAGCGCAGGCCGTGGCCAGCGAACCGCTAACATCTTTGCTGAAAATACCGGGGTATTGGCAAGTGCCAGACAAATTAATATTGTAACAACCGAAAGCGGAAAAGCATATGGTTTAGATCCGGAAGTTGCCTGGAATAAAGGTATTAGTATTGATCAAAAATTTAAGTTATTCAATAAGGGTTTTACATTGGGCATTGATTTCTTCCGTAATGATTTCAGTAACCAGGTAGTAGTTGATTTAGAAGATCCAAGACAGGTTAAGTTTTATAACTTACAAGGAAAATCTTACTCCAACAGCTTTCAAACAGAGTTAAGTTTTATGCCTGTTAAAAAGCTGGATGTGCGGTTAGCTTATCGCTATTTTGATGTAAAAACTACCTATGGTAATCAGTTACTGCAACGGCCGTTCAATGCAAAGAACCGGGCTTTTGCTAATATAGCTTATGCTGTAAAAGATTGGAAGTTTGATTATACAATCAACTTTATAGGCCAAAAAAGAATACCCGCTACAGCGGAAAACCCAAAGGAATATCAATTGCAAACTTATTCGCCATCTTATATTATGATGAATGCCCAGGTAAGTAAAAGTTTGGAAAAAGACAAGCAGTTTGATGTTTATGCAGGCGGCGAAAACCTGACAAATTATTTTCAAAAGATTGCAATAATAGCTGCCGCTCAACCCTTTAGTCCCTATTTCGATGCATCTATGGTGTGGGGGCCGATAACAGGAAGACTGCTGTATATTGGCTTTCGATACAGTATTAAATAACAGGCAGATGGCATGATTCTACAATCCTAAAACAGCTTTCAACTTTACATAACCTGCCTTACTTACCGGAACCTGGTTGCCGGATTTTAATATGGCCAGATGCGCTTCTTTTTCGTATGGGTCAATACGGGTTATTTCCTGCACATTTACCATATAGGAGCGGTGGGTGCGTACAAACTGCTGAACAGGAAGTGCGTTTTCGAAATAGCTCATTGTTTTGCTTTTAAGAAAAGCGCCTTCTTTGGTATAAATTTTTACATAATCATCGGCGGCTTCCATATATTGTATATCAGCAATGGGAATGATTTTTATTTTACCGGCTGTTTTTACCACAATGCGTTCTGCCTGGCCTGGCATGTCAGTAGTGGTTTGCAGTAAATTTTGTGTGGCGGTTTGCTGCATTAGCAGGTTATTTTGGTGGCTGTATTTTTCTATCGCTTTGTCAAACCGTTGCTTGCTGAATGGTTTCAGCAAATAATCTACCGCGTGAGTTTCAAAAGCTTTTATTGCATATTCATCAAAGGCAGTAGTAAAAATTACAGCGGGCGGCTGCTCCACCAGTTCCAGCATTTCAAAACCATTAATCTTAGGCATTTGGATGTCCAGGAAAATAAGATCGGGTTTGTGTTGCTGAATGGCTTTTACTCCTTCAAAGCCATCATTGCATTCCTGTACCACTTCAATACCGGCGTGGCTTTGCAGGTATTCCTGCACAATTAATCTTGCCAGCGGTTCATCATCTATAATAATTGCCTTCATGCTTGTTGTGGGATTTTAACAGTGGTGATAAAAAGATTTCCCTGGTTAGAGGTTTGTAAAAGATCATGGCGGGCAAATAACAAATACAACCTTCGTTGTACCGAACTTAAACCGAAGCCCGTGCCTTGTATGGGAACACTTGTAGCAGGGTCAAAAGGATTTTGAACCGTAATAACCAGCAGGTTGTTTTCAGATGCGGTGCGGATGCTGATAGTAATGGTATCCAGCGTATCGTACAGCCCGAACTTAATAGCGTTTTCTACAATTGGCTGCAATAACATAGCAGGCAATCTTTTTTGTTTGTCTTCTTCGCTACTATGGATAGTAGTAGTAAGCCGGTGGCCAAAACGGACTTTTTCAATTTCAAGATACAACTGTAACTGTTCCAGTTCGTCTCCCAAACTTACCCATGCGTTTTCTTCCTTTTTTAAGGTACCGCGCAGAAAGTCGGATAACTGCTGGATCATAGTACGGGCCTCTTGCGGTTTTAAACCTATCAGCGCATTGATAGAGTTTAAACTGTTGAACAAAAAGTGTGGTTGCAATTGCTGGCGCAGTTTATACAATTCGGCTTCCTTGGCCAGTCGCTCCGCATCCTGTCTTCTTGCATCTGCTTCCTTTTGATCCTGCAAAGTATACCACAACACACTCAGCAATGCCATAGAAGAAATTACTAAAAAACCAATTGCCAGCCGTACAGGTACAGACTGCGTAAAAAAATGCGCATAGTCGGCACTGTTATCTGTTAACAGCATTAATATAGACCGGCTGATAAGCAGCCATAATACTGCTAATATTGCTACTAACGTTAATACATAACCGTAGCGGTTTTTAGTAGGCAGGTAATAGTTAAAAAGAGTAGTTACCAAAATACAGGCGCCTACTAAAAGTATATTACTTATCAGGCTATCGGTAACAGCCAAAAAAAGTGAAAACCGGTACCATATTAAAACTCGTACCTGCATTACCAGCCATAGCAGCCAGCAAGCGGCAAATAGCAGACGAAACCTTGAAACTCGTAGTGGTGAAAATGCCAAACGTATGTTTTTATAAAAGTTGCAGCAATGTGTAGTCAGTTTTTTTCTGTATCTGTTCTGCTTTTAAATGGATCAAATCCTGGTAAGCTTTCCCGTCGTCTACTTCGTTAATTCTGGAGAATACTTCTGCCCCGTCAATCAAAGCTATCTGATATAGTTCGGCTATGTTAATAAATTTCCATTGTACCGGCTGTTGTTTTTGATTGTAAAAAACTTCCTGCTCTGCTTCGCCTATATTTTTAGCTTTGGTAAATGCGCCGTCTTCATCCTCGGCATGTATCAACCGCAACTGTTCATCAAATTGTGGTTGATGCAATCCATCCCCACAGATAATTTGAAAAATAATTTGTGCCAGGTACCATTTCATACCAATAGTTTTAGCTGATTAGAAACTTTTTATTTCAATGCCTCCAAAAATGCAGGTTCCGTCGAGGCGGATAACTTTAGTAGGGTCAAGCGGTGCTCCGTGCAATTGGCGTTTATCATCCACGCCGCCAAAAATGGTTACTACTTCACTTATTACGTTCCAGGTAGGCGGAACAATAAGCTTGGTGCCGCCAAAGATGTTAGTAGCGTCAATGTTTACGATGCCCTGAATATCAGCCTGGGTTAAATTCACTTCGGTGCCTCCCATAAAGTTGGTGATATCGCCCCCCTTAAAATTTTTAGATAACACTATTTTTTTAATACCACTAAAAATAGAAGTGCTGTCAATAAAGTCGCTGGCATCAAAGGATGCCGGTAAATTACCATACGCCGTATCGGAAGGATGCTGCCATTTATCGTGTTTCCAATTTTGCCAATGGCGGTGTGTTTTCGGCCGGAAGATGAACAGCAGTCCCATAGCTATAATGATGATGGGCCAGATGTAGTTTTTGAGATGTAAGCCGGGTGTTAGATCATCAATTAAAAATAAGGTTCCTATAAGTATAGGAAACAACCAGCCTGGATTCCGAAAGTTATGTTTGATGCCTATGAATAATCCTACAGCAATTAAAATAACCGGCCATGTAAATAACCAGTCCGGAAAAAGAACGCCCAACTGCTTTGCTAGGAGCACAGCTCCAATGGCCAACAAAAACAATCCTACCCACCGTGGATTACGGGCAGTATTAAATCTTCTTGCTTCCTGCCGGTTGGAAGAACCTGCATTTGTTGTGGCTGTTTCGTCTGTCATTGCTTAAATTTTATTCAAAGTAAGTGGTCTATGCAAACCCATACAAGTTGCAATAGGTAATTAGCAGGCATTTTGCGGTAAGCATCGGGTTTTTGTCGGTAAAAAAGCAGCACCATTAAAATAAATTACAGGCTATGCGCTTGTTTATATCAACCGGGTACTGTTTCTGCCTGTTCGATAAATCATCTGAACTTTACGTATATTCATTTTTAGTTTTAATAGTAAACTTATGGCAAATAAAGAGCAGTTTTTAGAAGCAGTAAAAGCAGGTTATACGTTTAAAGGTGAAACCATAAAAATAGGAAGGGCTATGCTGGATGGGGAAGTAGTGGAGGGTAGCGAAGTGTACTTGCCGCTAAAAACTATGAACCGGCACGGGCTGATTGCAGGCGCCACCGGAACGGGTAAAACCAAGACGCTGCAACTCATTAGTGAAGGATTGAGCGATGCCAGTGTTCCAGTTTTATTACTGGACATTAAAGGCGATTTAAGTGGCATTGCCGCACCCGGTACTGCAAATGATTCTTTATTGGAGCGCAGCAAACTGTTAGGTATTGATTTTAAACCGGAAGGTTACCCGGTAGAGCTGCTTACTTTAAGTAATAAACAGGGAGTACAATTAAGAGCCACGGTTAGTGAATTTGGGCCGGTATTGCTTTCTAAAATTTTAGGATTGAATGATACGCAGGAAGGCGTTGTATCTATGATCTTTAAATATTGCGATGATAACAAATTACCACTTTTAGACCTTAAAGATTTTATTAAAGTGCTGCAATATGTAACCGATGAAGGAAAAGCTGAACTGGAAAAATCATACGGTAAAATCTCTACTACTTCCACGGGCACCATCTTGCGGAAAGTGGTAGAATTGCAGCAACAAGGCGCTGATGCTTTTTTTGGTGAAAAGAGTTTTGAGGTAGAAGATCTGATGCGAATAAGCGATGACGGCCGCGGCATCATTTCCATTTTGCGGGTGACGGAATTGCAGGATAAGCCAAAGTTGTTTTCTACGTTTATGTTGCAAATGCTGGCAGAGCTATATGCTACCTGCCCGGAAGAAGGCGACCTGGATAAACCCAAACTTGTAATATTTATTGATGAAGCCCATATTATATTCAACGAAGCTTCGAGTGTGCTGCTTCAGGAAATTGAAAATGTGGTAAAGCTGATACGATCAAAAGGCATTGGTATTTTCTTTTGTACCCAAAACCCGATGGATATACCTTCATCTATACTGGCGCAATTAGGTATGAAGGTGCAGCATGCACTACGGGCATTCACCGCTGTTGATAGAAAAGCCATCAAACAAGCGGCAGAAAATTATCCCGAAACACAATTTTATAAAACGGAAGATTTATTAACGCAGTTAGGAATTGGTGAAGCATTGGTAACGCTGTTGAGTGAAAAAGGCACGCCTACACCTTTAGTGCATACGATGCTGCCGCCACCACAAAGCCGCATGGGCGTACTCACCGATGCAGAAATAGCCACAGTGGTCAGCAAGTCGAAATTAACAGGTAAATACAGTCAGGCAATTGATAGTGAAAGTGCTTATGAAATTTTGACCCAAAAATTAAATATTGCGCAGCAGCAAACACAAGCTGCGCCGCAGCAACCGGCAGGCAGTGGCCGCCAGCCTAAAGAGCAAAGCTGGATGGATAACCCCATAGTACGCAGCGCCGGAAGAACGGCTGCTACCATGCTTACCCGATCTTTATTAGGGGTATTGGGCTTAGGAGGCAGCAGCAGGCGGAGGAGTATATTTTAATATGAAAGGTAAACTGCAAGGGTTAGAAAAAGTAAAGCTGCAATAAATATTACTATACTGATATAAGAAGCATCTGAACCTGCTTGTTTGGATGCTTCTTATACTACTAAATTGATAAGGCCTTTATTGTCGACATAAATAATCCGTTCTGCCTGTAAAAAATCAATAACCTTCCATGCTTTTTCTTTAGGCGTGCCGTTAAGTTTTATAAGCAGTTGCGATGCTACTAAAGGTGCTATGGATAACTGATGCTTTATTTTTTGTGATATGGCATCAAATTCCTGGTCGGAAACAGTAAGCGATTTTGCCTGCAGGCAATTGTCGCAGATGCCGCAGGCCGGTGTTTCCGCATCACCAAAATACGTATTTACAAAGCGGCTTCTGCAGGTAGTGGTTTGCACATAGTTCAACATAGCAGCCACGCGTTTTTTAAAACTTTCTCTTCGTTGATTATACAAGTTTAAATTGATCTTTAAATCATTTGCCGCCACCCTGTTTTTTCTAAATATAATTTGTGGCGCATCCGTTTGTGGCGTGTATTTAATAATAGAAAGCGCCGAAGCTTCTCTTAAATATTTTTTAACTGCTTCCATATCTTTTTTTAATAGCGTTGCTATTAGCATTTCAGATATGGATACAGGGAAATCAAAAATACCTTCGTAGGTGCGCAGTAGTGTTGTTAATAATTCTTCATACTGGGGGTAGCTTTTGTAGTAGGCATATAATTGCTGCTTTGAAGTGGTAAAAACAACAGTAGAAGGTGCAAAGCTTTTTTCATTAAAATAGATCCAGCCATCGCCTTCCAGAGCTTTCAAAGCATATAAGGTGGTATTACTATTAAGCTTAAAGTTTTTGATAAATTCTTCAAACTTAAATGTGTAGCTGATATCCTGTCCGCTGTGTACTGGAATTTGCAGGTAGTTTACCA
>JAICHT010000080.1 GCA_025924755.1 Chitinophagaceae bacterium
GAAGGATTCAATAAATTTCTTCTTTTTAAAAATTGCTGAAACTGGTATAGCAAGTCTGCCTTTTTAATATTAATACACTAAATCTTCATAAGCCGATAGCAATTCCTGGTAGGCATGTTGGTCGCCTGCCGTTTTTGCAGCTGCCATCCCTTTTTCATATACACTCTCCGCTTCTTTTTCTTTATGATTCCGTTCTAAAAGCTTCGCCAAATGGTAATAGCTGCCAATATAAGTCGGATCGTTACTCAATACATTCTCAAATAATTCCTGTGCTTTTGCATCATCGCCGGCTTTTATATATTCCATTGCCAGTGCATGCTGTACAAAGTTATCCACTGGATTGGCAGCTAGAAATTCTTTCAACCGGGCTATTTTATCCATGCAGATTTAATATGGGTTTTATAGATAGGGCTATCTTTGCACCTTAAATTTGTAAAAACAGGTAGTTGCATAAGCAACTAAAATTTAATTGTATTTGTATGAAAATACTGGTTTGCATTAGCAAGACGCCGGATACCACAGCAAAAATAGCCTTCACGGATAACAATACGAAATTTGCGGAAGCTGGTGTACAGTGGATAATTAATCCTTATGACGAGTGGTATGCACTGGTTCGGGCCATTGAATTAAAAGAAGCCGATACTGCCACCACTATTCATATAATATCGGTTGGAAGTGCGGATGTAGAGCCAATTATCCGTAAAGCGCTGGCGCTGGGTGGCGATGAAGCTATTCGTGTAAATGCCAATCCGGCTGATAGTTATTTTGTAGCAGCACAGATTGCAGAAGTAGCCAGGCAAGATGCTTATG
This sequence comes from Chitinophagaceae bacterium, assembly GCA_025924755.1. GTDB lineage: Bacteria > Bacteroidota > Bacteroidia > Chitinophagales > Chitinophagaceae > Flavisolibacter. The sequence continues at coordinate 811 of JAICHT010000080.1, forward strand.
ATCTGATTTTTACCGGTAAAGAAACGATAGACTATAACAATGGCGCCGTGGGTGGTATGCTGGCCGAAATGCTGGACTTGCCTTATATAGCATTGGCTACTAATTTTAAAATGAATGGTGGCAATGTTACTGTTAAAAGAGAAATTGAAGGCGGCGAAGAAACGGTGGAAGTAGCCTTGCCCGTAGTAGTGAGTTGTCAAAAAGGGATGGCTGAAGCCCGTATACCTAATATGCGCGGCATTATGGCGGCCCGTACCAAACCTTTGAAAGTAGTGGAGCCAGTGCCGGTAGAAAGCTTAACCAAAATTGCAGCTTTCGGTTTACCTCCTGCCAAGGCCGGAGTAAAACTGGTTTCTGCAGATAATGTAGAGGAGTTGGTTCGGCTGTTACATGAAGAAGCCCGGGTTATATAATTACACTAACATCTAAATTGTTTTATGAGTATTCTGATTTTTATTGATCATATAGACGGACATATAAAAAAGGCGTCGCTGGAAGCTATTAGTTATGGAGTAGCAATTGCTGCGCAATCGGGCGATACGGCTGAAGGCATTGTGTTGGGCAGTCCTGAAGATTTAGCCGGATTAGGAAAGTATGGACTGAAGAAAATTCACCAAGTGCAAAGTGACCATTTAAAAAGTTTTGATTCACAGGTTTATACCAAGGTTCTGGGACAGGTGGTGGAACAAACTAGAGCTACAACTATCATATTTTCCAACAATGCCATTGGTAAATCAATAGCACCCCGACTGGCCGTTCGCTTAAAAGCTGGTTTGATTTCCGGTGCTGTGGCATTGCCGGATACTTCTGATGGTTTTTTGGTAAAAAAGAATGTTTTTTCGGGCAAAGCATTTGCCAATGTGTCTGTAACCAGTGCTATAAAAGTAGTTTTACTCAACCTGAATGCGTATGCTATTAAAGAAACGGGTGGCATAGCAGAAGTAGTACCTTTTAACGCTACTGTAGAAACCCCTAAGATAACGGTTACCGGCTCCACAAAAACCAGTGGCAAGGTATCCCTGGCAGAAGCAGATGTAGTAGTGAGTGCCGGCAGAGGATTAAAGGGTCCTGAAAACTGGCAAATGGTTGAAAACCTGGCTTCGGAACTGGATGCAGCTTTGGCTTGCAGTCGCCCGGTAGCAGATGCACACTGGCGCCCGCATACTGAACACGTAGGGCAAACCGGTGTTGCAATAGCCCCAAACTTATATATTGCGGTGGGTATTAGCGGGGCCATACAGCACCTTGCAGGTGTAAACCGTAGTAAAGTAATAGTAGTTATTAATAAAGATGCAGAAGCGCCTTTTTTTAAAGCAGCGGATTATGGAATTGTTGGCGATGCTTTTGAAATAGTTCCAAAAATGGTAGAAGCGGTAAAAAAAATGAAAGGAAAATAAATTCAGGCATACAGCAAAAGCTGTCGTGTTTGTATAAAATTATATTTTATTTTACATACAAGTTTTGTTGAAATTACCACATGGAAACGAGGTATATGTAGTTCAAAATATTACTATACAAACTAAAATATGTAGGTTTGTATAGAAGCATAATTAGTACCATAGATAATGATATGAAGAAAATTGAACTGGAAATAGTGGCCCTGTCACACAGCATCACACAGACCCATTCTTATGCCGTGGTATTAGGCGAAGTAAACGGCCTGCGCCGCCTGCCTATTGTAATTGGTGGTTTTGAGGCACAGGCGATTGCGGTAGCCTTGGAAAAGATGCAACCCAGCCGCCCATTAACACACGACCTGATGAAAAATTTCATGTCGGCGTTTAATATTGATTTGCATGAGATTATTATATCTGACCTGCAGGAAGGTATCTTTTATTCTAAACTGGTTTGCTCATCCGAAAACGATACGATTGAAATAGACTCCCGTACTTCAGATGCCCTGGCGCTGGCAGTACGCTTTGGATGCACTGTTTATACCTACGAACACATATTGGAAAGCGCTGGTATCTTAATGGAAGAAACAGGAGCCTCCAAAAAACGCAAAAACACTCCTTCAGTAGAGGAAAATGCTTCTCCTGATAACCTCAAGTCTTTGTCTCTGGATGAACTTAATACTTTGTTGACAGATGTTTTAGACAAGGAAGATTATATCAGGGCCATATCCATCCGCGATGAAATAAACAGCCGCAAAAGAAACCTTTGATATAGTAATCACTTTTGCTTTTAACCTACCAAAACCATTGCTTTTGTGATTGTTTTTCCCAACTGTAAAATCAATTTAGGGCTCCATATCCTTAATAAAAGACCAGATGGCTTTCACAATTTAGAAACTGTTTTCTACCCTGTTGCGTTACAGGATGCTTTAGAAATTATTAGAAGCCCTTCACAACAATCTACAACCGGCTGCTCCGTCACGGGTATCAATATTAATTTACCCGAAGAAGACAATATTTGTATAAAAGCCTATCATCTTTTAAAAAAAGATTTTCCGGATTTGCCGGTAATAGTGATGCACTTGCACAAAACAATTCCTATTGGTGCGGGTATTGGAGGCGGCAGTGCAGATGGAGCATATACTTTACTATTAATTAATAATAAATTCAATCTCAAGTTAAGCGAGGCACAATTAATACATTATGCATCGCAGCTGGGAAGTGATTGCGCCTTTTTTATTAAAAACAAACCATGCTTTGCTACGGGTCGCGGAGAAATTTTAGAGGAGCTGATACTTGATTTATCCGCTTATAGCCTTGTATTGGTAAATCCACAAATCCATATTAATACTGGTTGGGCTTTTTCTCAACTTAACCTCCATGTGGAACGCATTCCTTTAAGGCAGGCAATTTCACAGGATATTAGTATATGGAAAGAGCAGCTAACCAATGATTTTGAAGTGCCGATTTTCAAAAATTATCCTGAAATAAAAGCCATCAAGGAAACGCTATACCAGCAAGGCGCCGTTTATGCTTCCATGAGTGGAAGCGGCTCTACCGTATATGGTCTTTTTGAAAAAGGCAGTAGCCCGGAACTCAACTTTCCTGCACATTATTTTGTAAAGACGGTCAACTGATATGGCAGTTTGCATATTAGCTCTATACTAAATGCTTTGTGGAAGTGGTAAATTTGCTATCTTGCAAGCTCATAGGTTTTATATGAAATTGCCTTTATTTTCCTTTCTGTCTCTGAATCTTGATTTGCTTAATCACTAAGCAGGCTGCATCTTTTCAAACTTTTCATTTTCTTATTCCTTATTTAAAATTTATTTATGTCAACTGCAACAGTTGCTCCTACGCAATATTATTTAGAGCTTGAAGAAAAATATGGTGCACACAATTATCATCCCTTACCTGTTGTACTTACCAAAGGCGAAGGTGTTTTTTTATGGGATGTGGAAGGAAAAAGGTATTACGATTTTCTAAGCGGTTATTCCGCGGTTAATCAGGGCCACTGCCATCCACAAATAATAGAGGCATTAATACAGCAGGCCCAACGCCTTACACTTACCAGCCGTGCTTTTTATAACGACCAGTTGGGTGAATACGAAAAATACATAACCACGTTTTTTGGTTATGATAAGGTGCTGCCCATGAATACCGGTGTGGAAGCGGTGGAAACCGCTATTAAACTTTGCCGCCGGTGGGGTTATACTAAGAAAGGCATCAAAAACGATCAGGCAAAAATTATTGTATGCAATGATAATTTCCATGGTAGAACCAGTACCGTCATATCGTTCAGTACCGACCCTGCCTCTTTCCAGAACTTTGGGCCTTTTATGCCTGGTTTTGTGCAAATTCCCTATAATGATTTAGACGCTTTGAAAAAGGCTTTGGAAGATGAAAATGTTGCAGGCTTTTTAGTGGAGCCCATACAGGGAGAGGCTGGAGTGGTGGTTCCGGATGAAGGCTATTTAAGCACTGCCAAAGAATGGTGCACAGCGGCAGGCGTATTGTTTATTGCCGACGAGATACAAACCGGTTTGTGCCGCACTGGTAAAATGCTGGCGTGTGATTATGAAGGAGTACGTCCGGATATATTACTATTAGGTAAGGCTTTGAGTGGAGGGTTATTGCCGGTAAGTGCCGTATTAGCCGATGATGAAGTGATGTTGACTATCAGGCCCGGCGAACACGGTTCTACTTATGGGGGCAACCCATTGGCCTGCCATGTGGCTATTGCTGCATTAAAAGTTTTAAAAGAAGAAAATATGGCTCAAAAGGCTGCCGTTTCGGGTAATTATTTCAGAGAGCAAATCCGGCAACTTCATTCTCCCTATATTAAATTAATACGAGGTAAGGGACTATTAAATGCTATTGTAATGGATCATCCGGATAAAGACGCTGCATGGAAATTATGCCTGCATCTCAAAGAATCCGGCTTATTAGCAAAACCTACGCATGGAGATAAAATTCGCTTTGCGCCGCCCCTGATGATAACCAAAGAACAAATAGATGAATGTATAGCTATTATTAACAGCAGCCTGCAAATTTTATAAATAGCATAGCAAAATAAATAACACCAGTCAGCCTTCTTATATTTGTTTGAAAATTATAGGTGGATACACATTTACACCATCACAACGAGGAGCATTTAACCAGCAGCGACCTGATTAAAGATATTGTAATAGGCATGAGTGACGGGCTGACGGTTCCTTTTGCTTTAGCTGCAGGTCTTAGCGGAGCTGTTAGTTCTACACATATTATAGTCATTGCAGGTATTGCCGAAATTTGTGCCGGTTCAATTGCTATGGGCCTGGGAGGATACTTGGCAGGCAGAACCGAAGCGGATCATTACCAAAATGAATTAAAAAGAGAATTTGATGAAGTAGAACGGGTGCCACAGCGCGAGAAGGATGAAGTGAAGGAGTTCTTTGCCAGTATTGGGTTGAGTGAAGATGTCCAGCAAAGGGCAACTGATGAAGTAGCAAAAGACAAGGTGAAGTGGGTAGACTTTATGATGAAATATGAACTAGGATTAGAAAAGCCAGACCCCAAAAGGGCTACCCAATCAGCATTGAATATTGGCCTTTCTTATGTTGCAGGTGGTTTGGTACCCTTGAGTCCGTATTTTTTTGCTGCTACACCGCTCCACGCATTATCCATTTCAGTAGCAGTTACCCTGTTTTTCCTTTTTATTTTTGGATGGTTTAAAAGTAAAATCACCGGTATAAACGTTTGGACCGGGGCTTTAAAAGTGATGGTTACAGGTGCGCTGGCAGCTGGGGCTGCTTTTGCCATTGCCAAATTAATTGAATAAGTTACTCTGTTGCAGTAATATTTTGACTGGGAACTGTAAGTAAAGCGCCTGCCAGCATTCCTATAGATGCAAAAATTACAAAGTAGATTGCAGCATGTTTTATGGGGCACTCACCTCCCTGGCAGGAAGTGATTAATATGAAATTTCTAATAGCCCAACCCGTATTTAAAGCACATAAAAAAATACAAATTCTTTGGCTCCATATTTTATTGATCAGGATTAGAGGTATGTAAAGAACAATAAAAAAAAGATGTAAATAGCCGGGTTTGCCAAATGAAGTACCTATCGCACTAACGCCACTTACTATAATGTTTTTACTTTCAATAGTAACCCAGGGATAAAAACAGGCAATGGCCAAAATAATTGCGATAGCAACACTGGCCCATTTAATGATTTGCATCAAACGAAATTAGTGGTTTCGAAGATATGCGCTGTACGTTTGTAGTTGAGTATCCACAAATAAAAACAAACGGGTATGGGTAAAAAAAAGCCGTCAAAAGACGGCTACTTAAAATATTTGGAGAATGATAATTATAATTTGAATCCTACTGTAATACTAAAAACGCGGTGTTTGTTATTTTCACCGGCTGAGTTGTTGGTGCCTGATTGAAGTTTTGCTAAACCAAGACCATAATTAACACCTAATACAATTGATTTAGCTTCTAAACCTGCAGTTCCATTTAAACCATAGTCAAAGCGTTTCATAATTCCAAAGCCGGCTCCTTCTTCAGTATTAAGTGTAGTTGGATTGTCGTTTGAGAATTGAATACTCTTCTCACTATTATAATCTACGCTGGCGATTTTGCCTTCTACTTTATTTTTACCTCCTACTCCAATAGCTGCATATGGACCAACGCCGATGAAAAATTTACTTCCGGTGGCGACTGGTAATTTCAATACAAAAGTAGCCGGTACTTCTATATAATAAGGATTGGTGGTTGCTTTTGTAAAAGTGGCAGAAGACTCGCTACCAGATTCGGTTTTTGAACCTTTCCCGGTAAAAACAATACCCGGTTGCCAGTAAAGAATACTAGCTAAATGCACATCGCTGATCACTCCTACCTGAAAACTGGTTAGGGTATTGGCTTTATTGACTCTTCCGTTATCGGTTACGGATACATTAGCTAAATTAATACCTGCTCTCAGTTGCAGTCCTGATTGTGCATTTACTTTTATAATTACTAATAAAGCGACTGTGCAGAGAATAATAAATTTTCTTTTCATAGTTGTGCATTTTAAATGGGAAACAATAGACCTTGTTTTAGGTAATGAGTTTAACAATATTGGCATTTAATATTTAGTACTATCAAATTAGTATCCAGAAAAAAACCTCATCAATTTTTTTGATGAGGTTTATAATATAGACTACTGAAGTTTGGTTAGTCAATAACGGATTAATAATCCATACCGCCCATACCACCTGGCATACCTGCAGGAGCAGCAGATTGCTTAGGCTCTGGTCTGTCGGCAACAACACACTCGGTTGTTAACAACATACCTGCAATAGAGGCTGCATTTTCCAGTGCAATACGACTTACCTTGGTTGGGTCGATAACACCGGCAGCAATTAAGTTTTCATATTGCTCTGTACGGGCATTGAAACCATAATCGCCTTTACCTTCGCGTACCTTGTTTACTACTACGCTACCTTCGATACCGCAGTTTTCTACAATCTGGCGAAGTGGTTCTTCTAAAGCACGACGAACAATCTGTACACCGGTAGCTTCATCATTATTTAAAGTATTGATATTGCCTAATGCTTCTACGGCACGAACGTAAGCTACGCCACCGCCTGGTACAATACCTTCTTCCACCGCTGCACGGGTAGCATGCAATGCATCATCCACACGGTCTTTCTTTTCTTTCATTTCTACCTCGGTAGCAGCACCTACATGCAATACAGCTACACCACCGCTTAACTTGGCTAAACGCTCTTGTAATTTTTCACGGTCGTAATCAGAAGTAGTCGATTCTATCTGAGAACGGATCTGGTTGATACGGCTGGTTATTCCTTCTTTCTCGCCACGGCCACCAACTACTGTAGTATTGTCTTTATCAATTACTACTCTTTCGGCTCTGCCTAAGTAAGTAAGATCGGCGTTCTCTAATTTATAACCCTGGTCTTCAGAGATTACAATACCCTTAGTAAGGATAGCAATATCCTGCAACATTTCTTTTCTTCTGTCGCCAAAGCCCGGAGCTTTTACGGCAGCTACTTTCAGCGTACCGCGCAATTTGTTTACCACAAGTGTTGCTAAAGCTTCACCTTCCAAATCTTCAGAGATGATAACTAATGGAGCACCTTGCTGGGCCACTTTTTCCAGGATATGCAGGATATCCTTCATATTGCTTACTTTTTTGTCGTAAATCAAAATGTAAGGATTTTCCAATTCAGCCTGCATTTTTTCACTATTGGTAACAAAGTAAGGAGAGATATATCCTCTGTCAAATTGCATCCCTTCTACAACATCTACTGTAGTTTCGATACCTTTTGCTTCTTCAATGGTAATAACGCCATCTTTAGAAACTTTATGCATCGCTTCTGCAATCAGCTTTCCAATTTCACTGTCATTATTGGCAGAAATGGTAGCAACCTGCTCAATTTTTTGATTGTCGTTGCCTACCGTTTGAGACTGAGCTTTCAGGTTTTCAACAACTGCTTTTACAGCTTTGTCAATACCACGCTTTAAATCCATCGGATTTGCACCGGCAGCTACGTTTCTTAACCCTTCGGTAATAATAGACTGCGCCAGAACGGTGGCAGTTGTAGTTCCATCACCTGCAATATCAGCAGTTTTTGAAGCTACTTCCTTCAACATTTGGGCACCCATGTTTTCAATAGCATCTTCCAGTTCTATTTCTTTTGCAACTGTTACACCATCTTTAGTAATGGAAGGAGCACCAAATTTCTTTTCAATAACCACATTGCGGCCTTTAGGACCCAGGGTTACTTTTACTGCATTTGCCAGTATATCTACGCCCTTCTTCATTTTATTGCGGGCATCGGTTTCAAAAAACAATTGTTTAGCCATATCAGAATGATTTATAGTTTACTTTTTAATTTACAATTTGATTGAGTGGCAGGACATGTTATATAAGTTACTATTGCCCCGCTACTTAAATATGTGGCTACTTACACGATTGCCAGAATGTCGCTTTCTCTCATAATAAGGAATTCTTCGCCTTCGATAGAAATTTCGGTTCCGGCGTATTTGCCATATAAAACGTTATCACCTTCTTTTACCATAACGGGTTCATCTTTTTTACCAGGTCCGGCAGCTATCACCACGCCTCTTTGTGGCTTTTCTTTAGCTGTATCGGGAATAATGATACCACCAGCGGTCTTTTCTTCTGCTGCAGCCGGTTTTACAATCACTCTGTCATGCAGAGGGGTAACATTTACTTTGTTAGCCATACTTTTATTAATTTTTGTTTTAAATGAAATTATTTAAAACCTGACGGGTGTCAGGTGTGCAAAGGTAAACGATAATTATGCCAGCAGCTTATAAACGGTAAAAATTTCAGGTATTAAGCCAAAACGGTAAATAGCATCGGTTATTGACAAAGCATCATAAAAGAAGCCTGTCAAAATTTCACTTTACAATTGATATAAAAGTTATTGCAAGGTTAAACCGGAGCAGGTAAATAGGTGCATAAGAAAAATAAGTATTACTTAGCCTGCTGGTTTGATGGGTGCCGTCTGAGTAATATTTTTGTAATAGTATAATGACAACTATAATTAAACCAAAGACCAACCGTTAAAAGAACATACTGTTATAACTACTATTTACAACCATGGAAACAGCCAGCTTACAATCCGCTGAAAAAATTAATATATATCCCGAAGATAAATGGGCATCTATAATGAAGGATGCTGTATTTAGAAAAAAACTTATTGCCAGTTTAATTTGTTTTAGCATTTCACTGGCTTGCCTGCCTTTTTTCTTTCAATATATACAAGCCAGGAATGGAAGTGTTATTAATGATTTAGTACTAAACCATCTGCCGGCAGTGGATATGTCCATACCTATTTTTTCCATTCTATGGGGTATGACGCTTTTAATGGTAGTGCGGAGTATTCAAAGCCCGAAGTTATTCATCACTGTAATTATTTGCTTTGCCATCGTAAGCATTAGCAGGATGCTCACTATTTACCTGGTGCCTTTGGAAGCACCAGCAAACCTTATACCGTTGGCCGATCCGATACTAGGTGCTTTTTACGGCAAAACTTTTATCACCAAAGATCTCTTTTACTCTGGCCATACTGCCTCTGAGTTTTTATTTTTTTTATGCCTTAGCAAAGGCCGCGATAAAAAAATAGCACTTGCGTGTACTATTGCTGTTGCCATATTTGTTTTAATACAGCACATTCATTATACAATAGATGTAATTACAGCGCCTATATTTGTGGGTTTGTGCTATGCAACTGGGAAAAGGTTAATTTCTTTACAGTAGATTTTTATAATTGATTAGCTACTAGTTTTGTATAGAAATAATTAACTATTATCTTTCTATTAATTTTTATAAACCATATCAACACTATATACTATTTTTCGATAGAAATAATAAAGAGTCATGAATAAACTAACAGCACCAAAATTTAAACTTTCAGCTAAATTAACAGACGAGCAGCTGGAATTTTTTGACGATTACGGCTTTATTATTTTTAAAAATTTTATAAACAGAGAAACGGTTGATTTGTTTTTAGATACGTTAAAAAGGATTGAGCAAAAATGGTTGGAAGAAGGTGTTGAAAAAATAAATGGTATCCCTTTAAAGTTCGGTAAAGATGAACTCGGTAATAAAACGATTCAAAGGCTTTGCTTTCTGTCTCAGCACAGCCCGGTATTAAAAGAGTTTTTGCAAGATTCCCGCCTGCCCTATTTACTGGATTTGGTAAAACCATTTGAAGGCCGCATCGGTGAAGATGAGAAGGACGGCCTAGTATTAAATAATTATATACGTACCTCTAATAGTGCATTCTCACAAATGGGCTGGCATACCGATAGCCCCAGGGATTTATTTTTAGGTCAGCGTATTATGCCGATGCTTAATGTAGGTATTCATCTGGATGATTGCCCCTATGAAAATGGAGGATTGCGCATTTTGCCCGGCACACATAAACAAGGGATAATCCGGCTGTTATTTGGTAAAAAATATTTTATAGATCATACACCCGACCCAAAGGAAGTAGGTTTTGATATTGAAGCCGGAGATTTAACCGTACACGACGGACGGTTGTGGCACCGGGTACAGCAGTCTCCGTATTTTGGCGAAAAAAGCCGCAGGCGTGTCATGTACATCCCTGTGGTAACCGGAAAATATATACCTAAAAACAAAGACAGCAAAACTCCTTTTTATCACCGGTTGGCATCTACCATTCAAAACTAATATAGTTCTGCATAAAGGATTTCGGATTTGCGGATGCATTTGCACTGGCAATCTTCCATATTATATGTCGAATATTATTATTTGGTCAACACTATATTTATTGTAATAAAACGGTTTTGATTTATACGCAACTACTCTGAAATTGCGTATCCATTTTATTAGGTACTTTGTTGCAGCTTTTAATGACTTTATCTTGCAGGGTGAATGCTATTTTCAACCAAGTTACTGTGAATGAAAAAATTCCGTTTTCTTATCATTCTATTTTTTTTTGCAAGGCATCTCTGTGCACAAACCTGTTCAGCTCCAGGGCAAAATCCTTCAACTGCATTCCCGGTTTGCGGCACCAGTACATTTCATCAAACCAATGTGCCCATATGCAGTACGCATACAATAGTAGTTCCGGGGTGCAACGATGGTGCTTCTTATGCTGACAAAAATCCTTTCTGGTATAAATTCACCTGTTATGCTTCCGGCTCCCTGGGCTTTTTGATAGCTCCTGCCAACCGGGGTGATGACTATGACTGGCAATTGTATGATATTACCGGCAAAAATCCGAACGATGTATTTACCGACCCGTCTTTGATAGTTACCGGAAACTGGGCCGGAACTTATGGCAATACTGGAACTTCCAATTCAGGCGTCTCGTTTATCCAATGCGCATCAGATCCGGCAGCCAATGAAAATTCCTTTAGTACTATGCCCAATTTAATTAAGGGTCATACGTATTTGTTGCTGGTCAGTCATTACACCGATTCGCAAAGCGGGTATGATTTATCGTTTGGCGGTGGCACAGGCGTCATTACTGATACTACCATTCCGCATATTAAAAATATCGATGCCAATTGCGGTGCTGATGTATTGCACCTTAGTATTAATAAAAATATTAAATGCACCACCATTGATTCCGATGGTTCTGACTTTTATATCACAAATTCCAGTGCTTCTATTATAAGCGGCACAGGTATCAATTGTACTACCAACTTCGATACGGATTCAATAGACTTAAAACTTTCGCAGGCATTAGCTCCGGGTAATTATATATTGCATGCCCGACAAGGTAGCGATGGCAATACCTTGTTGGACTTTTGCGACAATGCCTTGCCTGCCACAGATGCAGTAGCTTTTACCATATTGCCAAAGCTACCTACGCCAATGGATAGTTTGGCATCCGTGCCATGCGCTCCCCAAAAGTTGCAATTGCTTTTTCGCAAGCCCATTCTTTGCAGCAGTATTGCCCCGGACGGAAGTGATTTTA
>JAICHT010000081.1 GCA_025924755.1 Chitinophagaceae bacterium
ACCTAATAAAAGGGCTTTATAGGCGACGTTGACTTTTATGGTCACTTCTATTTATATTAAATACGATTACTTTAATTGAATATCCTTAACATTTTAGTGGTACAAATGGATGAATAAAAAAAGTGGCACTTTGTGGTGCCACTTAATATTAAACATTATGAAACTAAAGAATGAATGTTCTCTCTACTGCTTCTATAGTTTTACCATTACCATTTTGCCGTCTTGCAGTACTTGCACAAAGTACACACCAGGTCTATAGCTATAACCCACGAGTTGAGTACTATTGGAAGCAACACCGGATCGTGCTTCCATCGTTTCGCCTACAGCATCCATTACGCGCAGCGCTATTGGAGTATTGCTGCTGCTTTGGAAAACAAGTGTAAAGTATGAGAAAGAAGGATTAGGAAGAACTTGAACCAGTAGTCCAGCTTTTTCTTTTGCCACCTGATCTGTAGCTGTACTGGCATTATAGCTTGTTGTAGCAAGGTTTACTGCCTGTGTACTAAAGATAACCACATTGGAATACTCGGTCCAGCTGTTCCCGCATTTGGCCCGGATATGCCAGTGGTAGGTCTGATTAGCTTTCAGCCCTGTAATGGTGGTAGAGCGCAGCGTACCTGATAGCATTACATCCATCCATTTGGAACCTTGTTTTGCTGTTTTATATTCCACCTGCCACTGCACCGGATTAACCGAAGCCACCCTGTTCGGTGTAGCACTGGTAGCAGTGATACTTGTTGTGGTAAGATTAGTAGCATTCTGACAAGTGCCACAGTTTTCATCTACCTGACCGTTACAGTTATCATCAATACCATTACCGCAGATTTCCGGAGCTCCCGGATGTACTGTTGCCCTGGTGTCATCACAGTCACTGCCCAATGTAGTGAGGCTATAGCCTGTAGGAACTGTTGACCCATAGCATACTGTTGCAGTACCTGCATCATAACCATCACCATCTGCATCTATATACAGGGTGGCTACCTTCTCCTAACCCAGGTATCACAATGTGTATGAGTTCTTTTGCTTTGGAGCTCAGGGGGTGCGGAACATGAAGAAATGTACTATGCATGGCCATAACACAGCCGTAAGAATTGAAAAACATTTACAAAAGAAATAAAAATAAAAAGGGATAGAAGCTGGGTAAATCCATTTTCTGTCCCTTTGTTTATAGGCAATTAAAGTTAATTGCTATGTATCATCAGTTCTTTTGCCTTGTTCCAGTTCTTTTTAAGTATGGGTTTACTGCAACTAGTTTCTCCATTGGAAGGCTCGCCTGAATAGTGGCAGTACTTCTCTGCATAGTTCTTATCCTCGTATTTACTCCATGACTTGAAAGCGTTATAGCTAAAAGGTATTTCTGGATTAAAAGGTATTTCAACTCCGGTTCTGATGCAAAAGCCAACGTGCTTGCTTGTGGGTTTAGAAGGAGTAGCTTTATTGTCTTGTGTTTTGTTTTGAGAATGATCTTCTTGCATTTTTAATTGAGGTTTAGGAGTGCCAAATTCAAATCTTTGGCTATTTTGACTTATGAAATCTACCTCGTCACTTGCTTCTTTATAGAGTTCTGCGTCTACCGGATCATTTTTGTCAATCAATACTCCCATTTCTTTATTATTAGCCATAGAAAACTGATAAAGATTCAAAGAGGTAATAACCATTTTATCATCATTCATATAGCATTTTGCATGTAAGTCCTCATTATATTTAAGAATGACAAACCGTAATCCTTGTAGAAACTTCATTTCATCAGGATTTAATTCTTGTTTACCAAAAATGACAGTTGTTACCTTGTCTTTGCTATTACGGTGATTAAGTAATTCTTTAAAATCTTTGGAGAGTTTTAGATAAGGAGAAACTAAAATAAGTTTTTCTCCTGCTGTCTTAATTAGTTCTTCGATTTCTGAAACAGCTTTTCTTGTAGAAAGAAATTTTGCCATAGGATTGGTTTAGATAGGTTAATTATTAATTGATACAATGATAATATCAAGAATTGGCTTTTACAAACCTGCTATATCTGTTCTAGGTAATCAACATCACAAAAGCAGTAGGATTAAATATAATTCAGAAGATTAAAAGCAAAATTGTGAGTCTTGCCGGAGGAACTTTATAATAGAGTTTGAGGAGTTACCGGGAAAAGAAAGTATAATTATGATTACTATGATAAAGAAGAAGATTACCTGCTTTACTGTCAAAAGTGTTAGGTGCTCAAATTAATTCCAAGTAACCAAGAGGCTTTAGTGTCTCTATTTATTGCTAAGCTTTAAAAGTATATTAGTTTCAATTTCCGATACAAACAGAATGCGAGTTGTATAAAACAGAAATAATAATGTATTAAGATGGCAAATAGAAAGGATCATTAAAAAATACACTTAAAAGTTATAATTCTACAAATCCAAATACTGATAAAGAGGATAAGATTTTCTGAAAATGTTGCATAATAATATATAATAAGTTTATTTTAATATCCTAATACTCTATTAATTACTTACCTCTTGAAAAAAAAGATAAACTATACTTTAATGATAAGTCTGATCTCAATTATTTCAGCTATTGCAATTACTTATTTTACAATCCAAAAAGGAAAAGCAGATAATAAACAAAAGGTAATTGTCAATCTTCAATTAAAAGCGCAAGCTGAAGCCGCTCGATATGCAGAAGAGTCAAGAAAAAAATCAGATAGTTTAAATGTAAAGCAGCAAGAATTGATTGTACAGCAGCAAGCAGTTATAAAATTAATGGAGCAGAATCAACAAAAATCAGAAGAAATAAATAAACAACAACAATTATTAAAGATATAGTTGATAAAAACATTGAATTGACAAATAAGCTCAGTTATTCTCTTCCAGATTCAATAAATTATCGTTTTAGAGTAAGGTTTGATCTTGATGAGACTAAATTTATAGGCTTTATAAAATATCTTGATTCGTTAACTTACGGGAAAGAAAAAGAAACATATAAAAATAAAGGTGGGACAGTTGATTATAATTATTTAGGGTTTCATTTAGAGCATTTAAATTTAAACCATCCAATGTGGAGAAAAATTAATGATATAGCGTTTTTTTCTAAGTGCAAAGGCTACCATTCAAAACAAAAAACAGGGTATTTTACAATTAAAATCAAGATTGGAAAATTATCAACGAGTTAATGATTTAAGTGTTTTATATTTTAAAAATTCTCGAAATATAATAATTGAAACCCGATCTAATATTACCTTTCCCACAACTACAAGAAGAGATATAAAAGCATTTAGTCTATATGATCTAAATAATAAAGATTTAATTATTGAAGGATTGCCTTTTTTCCAAATTCCAAAAGAGTTAAATTTTAACTGGCTTCAATTTACCTTGGAGACCAATGAAAAGTAAGTGGCATCTGTTTAACAACTTTAAATATGGTAACTTCCTTTACCTAAAGAAAGAAGGTTGGGATTATCGGCTATCCTATTTTATAGAAAAAGGTATCCATATAAAGGAAGTGCCTTAACAAATAATATAATTTCAATTTGTCCCCTTATTGAAACCTAAAATTATAAAGTTATTGTAAACCAACTAGTTACAAGGATTGATAGTAGCCCCGACAGGAATCGAACCTGTATCTAAAGTTTAGGAAACTTCTATTCTATCCATTGAACTACGGGGCCATATAAGTAATATGGGCTGCAAATATCTGTATACCTTCTCAGTTCTCCAACTATTGGCAAGCATTATGTATAATGTATGAACTTTATAAAAGAACCAGCCTCAACTTATATGAATACAAACGTCTTTAAAAGCTTTTTGATTGGTGGATATGAATGTGCCGATATGATTAACAATAGGGGAAACAGGGTAAATCTGTTAGCGGCTACAGGTCATGATAGTAAAATAGCGGAAGACTATGCCCTGCTGAGTGAAGTGAGTATAAAAACGGTACGGGAAGGTATCTGCTGGAGCGTTGTAGAAAAACAACCGCATCAATACGACTTTAGCGAAGTTAAGAACCGCATTCTGTCCGCTAAAAAAGCGGGCATTCAACAATTATGGGATATTTGTCATTTTGGATATCCCGATGGCTTAATGCCCTCGCATCCGCAATTTGCCGACCGTTTTGCAGGAGTTTGTAAAGCTTTTGCTGAGCTGTACCGCGGCCTTACCAATGACCCGCTTATTGTCACTCCTATCAATGAGATCAGTTTTTTATCCTGGTTAGGTGGCGAAGTGCGGGGCACTGTACCTTTTGCCATTAACTCAGGCTTCGATATCAAATATTTTTTGTGCCGGGCGGCTATCAAAGGAATTGAGGCTATTAAAAGTGTAGACCCTTCTGCACAAATTATGACGGTAGAACCTTTAATAAAAATTCATCCTCCTATAGGTCAGGAACCTTGCAATATTATAAACGACTGTAATGAAGGCCAGTTTCAGGCAGTGGATATTATTACCGGCCGTATGTGTCCAGAATTGGGCGGCCAACCGGAGTATGTGGATATGGTAGGCATTAATTATTATTACGAAAATCAGTGGGAACATTGCGGTCCTAAAATCCTGTGGAAGAAAGGAGATCATCAGCGGATGACATTTCCACAGTTGTTACAGGAAGTCTATCACCGGTACAACAAACCCGTGGTTATTACAGAGACCGGCCATTTTGGCGAAGATCAATGTGCCTGGATGGAACAAATAACCGAAGAATGCATCGAAGCTTTAGACAATGGAGTTGACCTGCGGGGCATGTGTATCTACCCGGTTGTAGACCGGCCAGACTGGGACAACTTAGATCACTATATCGCATGTGGCATATGGGGGTATAATGATAAAAAAGAACGCTACCCGGAGGTAAATTATGTGCAATGTGTAAAAAACTGCCAGGCCGTTCTATCAGCTTATTTTAAAGAAAAAGCACCCCAGGAACGAACGGTGTTAACGATGGCGTGAAACGAATACGAATGATGGTGTTTTTAAAAGCGGGAATGTCCATCTGCCTTATCTTTGCAGCCCGAAATTAAAAACATGAAATTTTATAACCTGCTGATAAAATACCGTTTGTATATAGGAATTTTGCTAATAGTGCTGGGTATAGTTACAAACGTTTTCTCCAGTTTCTGGCCTGCGTTTCCGCTTTATTTGATTGGCATTATTTTAATTGCCGGGCATTTCTTTTTTGGGCCGCTTCGTTTAATTCAGGAACATCTGGAAAGTGGTAATATGGAAGCGGCGGAAAAGATTACCAACTCTATTAAGTTTCCGGGACTGCTTTACAAGCCCATCCGGTCGGTATATTATACCTTAAAAGGGAATATGGCCATGATGAAGCAAGACTTTGATACCGCCGAAGTAAATATGAAAAAAGGGCTGGATTTAGGAATGCCCATGAAAGAAGCAGAAGGCGCCAGCTTGCTTCAGATGGGCATGCTGGCTATGCAGAAAAATGATTTGAGAGGCGCTGAAAATTATATACGCAACGCCTTGCGCAAAGGACTGCCCGATAAGGAAAACAAAGCGGCCGCTTATTTACAGATGTGCAGCCTGATGATGAACAAAAGAGAATTTCGGGCAGCAAAAGATTTTTTCCGTAAAGCAAAGGCTTTAAAACCCACTACGCCTCAAATAGTAGATCAGATAAAACAAATCGAAAAATACATCTCCCGCATGCCGGGATAAGGTCAGGGCATATGCAAGTATTATTAATAGTCCACTTATATTGATAATGGTTGGACAGCCTTATTTTTTTTACATCATATACATCCGAATACCAGTTTCGCCGGGCCAGTCGCCAAAGAGCTCATTGATCTTAAAATACCGGTGGGTAAAAATTTTTTTAAGTTGTTTTTTTACAAACAGCTTGTTTGCCATATTACCTAAAAAGCCAAACGGAACGCTGTAATGAACAATATCCGTCATTTCTATTCCGCCTTCAATAGCTTTAAAATGATGCTGGTGGTGCCATAAGCTATAAGGCCCTTTGCGCTGCTCGTCTACAAATAATTTGTACTTCTCCACATGGGTTATTTCGGTCATCCAAAAAATGGGTATGCCTAATAGTGGTTTCACGTTGTAGGTTATAATCTGCCCGGCATATGCTTCCTCGCCGTATATGGTATCTTTAATTTTAAGATTTAAAAAAGTAGGCGTAATGGCCAAAAGGTTATGAGGGTTTGAAAAAAAATCCCACGACTCTTTTAAACTTACGGGTATCTTTTGTATGCTTTTAAGATGATGGACAGTGCTCATAAATAATGTAAATAACAAGATAAGAAGGAAATGGTTGCGTAATTAATAAATGGATACGGATTCAATACGGTACAGTCCTATCAACCTATAAACTTTTTCTGTTTAAGGAGCCGTTACTAGTTGTATAAACCGTTCCACCGCATACGTAGCTAATTGTCCGCCGGGGCCGTTTAACGTATAATCGCAGCCATGCGTAGCCCAGGGTAATGTAAGTAGAAAATGCGGGATGCGATACCGGGTTAAAACTTTGCTTAACCGGGTGCTATGCCCATAAGCCACTAGCGGATCGTTTTGGCCATGAATCATTAATGTAGGAGGGGCTTGCGCCGTTACCAGCTCGATAGGCGAACTAAGGCTGTATTGCCTGGGTAGTTGCTGATATGTGCCTCCTAAATAAGTTTCCATCACCAGGCGGCTATTCATCACCAGCGGGCTGGCCGGGTTGCCATATCCCCATATCATATCAGCCGGACCGTAAAAATTTATTACTCCTTTCAGGCCCGGTTCTTTGCGGCTATAGGCCGCCGTTAGTGCCACCTGCGCGCCGGCCGACCGGCCGATCAATATAAAATTAGTAGTATCAATATGCAGGCTTGCTGCGGCCTTGCGCAAATAAGCTATAGCATCCCGCACATCTTCTACCGGCGCAGGAAAAGTAAAGGCAGGTGCCAGCCGGTAATTGATAGCGGCTACGTGGTATCCTTTTTTTGCCAGATAACTATTGAGTTCTGGTAGTTGCAGGTTAGTGCCGCCCGCCCATGAGCCTCCGTGTACTATCACCACGCATGGCCGGTTACCTTCCTTTTGCGCAGCATAAAAATTAAGTGTAAGCGGGTGCACCGTATCGCTATTATATGCAAGGGTTTTATAGGCCACTTTTGTCGCTCCTATACCGGTAATCATCAGTGCCAGGTGAAAAGGCTTTTTATTGCTTTCAGCCGGAGCATCGACATTTGAAAAAGCAACATCTATCTTTTGGCGTAAATCACGTACTATGCGATAAGCACCAATAATTGGTATTGCCAATAAGAAAAGAGAGAGGATACCCAGGCCTGTGGCAACAACGTAATA
This sequence comes from Chitinophagaceae bacterium, assembly GCA_025924755.1. Lineage (GTDB taxonomy): Bacteria > Bacteroidota > Bacteroidia > Chitinophagales > Chitinophagaceae > Flavisolibacter. The sequence goes on from JAICHT010000081.1 coordinate 7,281, forward strand.
ATTGCTACTCCCCGAACGCCAAAAAAGCAATAGGACTATAAGGCAGGCAAAAACCCAGGGAAACTCAGTAACGGCTATAGACAGGTACCATAGCCCATTAGTGGGCGCTTTAAATATGGCAAGTAATGAAAGTAAAAATAAAAGGAGCAGAAGTACCAATCGTATCATAAAGTTGAAAGTGTTACGTTATTTGTTTTAGAAGCACTGATGCTGAACAGCTTTGCTAAAAGTAATATTATAACCTTTTGTGCAGTTTATCGCGTTTTAAAGTCCATCCGGATGTTTTCAATTTATATTGTAATAAAGATTCCTAAAGGCACTTCCTGAAAGATTCAAAAAAAGATTATTTTCTTAGCAGGGAGCAACAAATAATAGGCACAAAATGTCTTATATTTGGTAAAGCTTGTTTTTCTTTTATTGTAGCTCCATCAGACCGGTTAGCCGATACTATATTGAAAGCCTTACACCACAAGCAGAACGCCGGAGAAGAACGAATAGCACACTATCATTAATTTTTATAAGGGATACGCATAAGCATGGAAAATAGCCGTTAAGCCTGGTTGGGTTAGATTAAAAGGTGAACCAGCATTTTCATTTTCTCAAACATAAAAAATTATGATGTATGAAAAAAGAACACACCTTTTTTGGAAGCCTGTTTGGCGCCAAAGACAGCCCCACAGAAGTGGGTAAACCCACCCCCGTTACCATCAGCTCCTATTCGCAGCCCCATGTGCTGCAACAAAGAATGCGGGAAGAAAAGCTAACGCATGGAGAAACCGTAACAGCCAACCTCTCGCCAGTGCGGTTGGAAAGCTCTTTCGGCAGGATGGTACTTTATTTTTGCCCTATGAAAACCATTGAAGTGCTGGAAACCATTAGCGCCGGTGATGGCGGCAACATCCCATCCGAAGCTAAGGTAGAAGGACTGACGGTGCCTGATGGTTATAAAGGCGGATATTATATGCTGAAAAATGTAACCCTTACCTCTAATGGTACGATGCAGGTAAAAGCGACAGAGGAAACTATTTGGGAATGTGTAAAATGCGATCAATATTAATCTTATAGTTTTCCGCGGAATCCATTCATCAAATGCAACCCCGTATGCCAGCAATGCATACGGGGTTTTTCATTGCCGTTTTAGCGTGCTTGCTCTTACTTCCATAATCTGTCCGGCGCAGTAAAAGGCGAAACACTACGGAAGCGGGCAACAGCCACTGCTATCCGCTCTATGCAACGGGCCGCATCAAAGAACATTTTAAGATTGACGTGCAGGGCAGCGAATTGCAGATTTCGTATACGCCACCTGAAGGTTTTCCGCGTCCGGATTGGATATTGCGGGAATACAGCCGCGGTGGTTTCGTTCGCACGTTTACGCTCAACGAAACGGTTGATACCACTAATATTACAGCCAGGTACGAGGATGGCGTACTGCACGTAACGATGCCGCTGATTCCGGGTAAGGAAGTTGCCAAACAGGAAGTAAAGGTGAGTTAGTTGCACAATCAATTTTATAAAAGGTGATGGCAGATGTTGTCATCTTTTATATTTTAGTTTGCAGACAAAGTATTGAACCACGATAAAGTCAGGTATCATATTACCATACCTCCTACAGCATTACAACAACTGCACCCATTACTTAAAAATTCCATTCAATATGACAACCTTTTTAATGCGCCACTTTTATATAGCCCCATCCATCGCCTTGCTTCGAAACAATTTCATAAATGCCATCGGGCACCGTATCCACATTAGTCAGTAACTGGCTTTTATCAATATTGTGATGCTTCATGGCAATAGCGCATACTTTAAAAGCTACATTCTTATTAGCGGTTAGCTCCTGCACCGATTGCGCTACCATAGACCGGTCTTTTACTACCATATCTAATGATTGTCCATATAGCACTACTTCCAAATGCGCATTGGGGTCTGTGCTTGAAATTTCTTTAACCAGACGGATGACCGTTTTTTGGTCGGCGGTGTCTTTGCTGGTTATGTCAAAAACTACATTATAGAGGTGGCTTTGTGCAAAGGATAGTACAGCGCTGAGTAAGAGAACACCTACTAGTAGAACGTGCTGTTTCATAATAAAAAGTTTAGCTATAAAAATTACAATTTTTTCTCTTAAAAAACTAATATGCTTCCCTCGTTAGCCATTGCCAGCAAAGGATTACAGCCTAATGCCAAGCATATCACCCTTTTATGAAGCAGCCTGCAAATCCCTTTTCTTTTATGTAACTTTATAAGGACAGCTTTTAAATTTATTAACCAAAACAAATTATTATGAAAGACAATGCACAACGCTCCGCCAGCCGGCGGCATTTCTTAGGCACACTTGCCACGGGGGCTGCTACTATGGGGCTCTCTACTTTAGCTCCGCCTTTACCCGCAAGCGCTAAAAGCATTTCCGAACATCTTAATCACCCTGACGACCCCGACGCCTGGTTCAGCAAAATAAAAGGAAAGCACCGGATCGTATTTGATGTAACAAAACCCAATGATATTCTGCCTTTTGCATGGCCTCGGGTTTTTTTGCTCACCAATGAAAGTACCGGCACTCCTGCAAAAGATAATAATGTGGTAGTGGTACTGCGCCATGAGAGTATACCATACGCTATGGAAGACCGGCTTTGGGCAAAGTATAAATTTGGAGAAGTATTTAAAATTAACGATCCCGCCACTAAAACGCCCCTTGTTCGTAATCCGTTTTGGAAACCCAAACCCGGCGAATTTAAAGTGCCCGGTATTGGCGAGGTAGCTATTGGCATTAACGAGCTGCAGGACAGCGGGGTGATGTTCTGCGTCTGCAATGTAGCCTTAACGGTATCCAGTGCAACAATAGCACAGGGCATAAACGCAAACGCAGCCGATGTGCTGGCCGATTTTAAAGCCGGTTTGCTTCCGGGCGTTGAGTTAATGCCTTCAGGAATATGGGCGGTAGGCCGTGCACAGGAACATGGCTGCGCTTATTGCTTCGCCGGATAGCAGTCACTAAAAGATTGGGTTGATTTATTGAAGAAAAAGGGCTTGCACCATTACCTTCAATTTAATCGCTGATTGTTTGCTTCTTATTATCGATCCAATCAATTTGTACAAGTCTTTTGAAAATTTTACTGCCAGGTTTCCGCCCTTTATAACAGCCTATCATTTTACTATGCGTATATTATTTAGCGAAGGTTAAACCTTGACCGGTTTGCTACAAGTATATCTTTTGTGAAATACGGCTACTAATATGTAAGTAAATTTACTATCTAAAATTTCCCATCTGCTAAGTGGTATAAGCGAAGTTGAAAGTAAAAAGGCATTAGCTGGATTCCATTTTATTTAGCAGCATTGGCATATCGTATAATCAAATCAATCATGGCGCTGTTTTCCTGGATAATAGCATGGTCTAACGGGCTCTTTCCTCTTGCATCTCTTATATCAATATCAGCGCCTTTTTGCAGCAATAGTTCGGCTATTTGGAGATGGCCAAACGTAGCCGCAAACGTGAGTGCTGTTGCACCGCTCTCGTTGCGTTGATTCACATCTGCACCGGCATCAATAAGCTTTTCAGCAATTTCTTTATATCCCCGGAAACACACACCCATCAGCGCCGTATTACCGGCTACGTCGCCAGATTCTATTTTAGCCCCTTTTTGTAAAAGAAAATCGGCTATTTCCGGATGATTGTTATATACGGCGAGTATCAAAGGTGTAAAGCCTTTATAATCTGCTGCATGAATAATATCAGGATTAATCTGATATAGCTTCTCTACCTGCGCTATATTACCGCTGCGACACGCATCAAATATATCGGCTTCCCTATCTGCCATAGTGCTACGCTTTAAGCCGGCAAAGATAAAGTCCTGCGTTTGTATTGATGAAGAGATCAGCCTTTTTATATCATTAAAAAGAAGGTTATTTAAACTCCAGCACTGCAAAGCGGGCAGGCAGTGTATTTTTAATAGCAATGGTAATAGGGTGATTGGCCGGAATAAATAGAAGGTCGCCTTTTTTATGAAACAGCTTTTGATTGACGATGGCCTCGGTGTCTGTTAAACCCACTATTAAAAGAGGCGCCTTCCTTTCCTTTATATTAAAATCAGAACCGGGATTTATGGATAGCATATAACCTCTTACCGGCTGTTCGTCAAACAAAAGGCGCATACCCGCTTGCGTTAGTGGCACCTCAATTTTACCAGGGTTCTTATTTAATATCTCCACATCCATTACATGAAATTCTGCCGTGTCGCTGTTCCATACCCGGTGAATGCGTGGCTGATGGTAGAAGCCGGTAAAGTATACATCCGTATCGCCGATTATTTTATTATCATTGGGATCTTGGCTCCTTACTTCCGAACCGGATTTTACATGCGACAGTGTAATAAAAACAGACGCCGTCTTATGGACATGAAAAAGAGACGTATCGCCGGGTTGCAGGTGCACATCCAGCACCCGCACATACTTATTTTCAAAAACATTGTGATGCCGTGGCTCCTTGCTAACGGGTATCTGCGCGGCAGTATAAAGATGGAAGGATAGTAATGAAACGATGAATGCAAAAAGCTTTTTCATTAACGCGGTTTAGGAGTAAATTACAATATATCTGGTAATATTTCAATTACAACTCTTTATAAATATTATAGTATAAAGAACAGAAGTATCGTTGTGCAAAAGGCCAATAGTAACAATTACCTCTCTTATCCACACTACTAAATTTTATAGCATTTCCCTCCTACCTTTGAGCTATGTCATTTCAACGTGAAAAGCTGCTGAAAAAATTTGAGGAAGAATACAACCGCCTGAATAAGGAACAACGCCAGGCAGTAGACCAGACAGAAGGCCCGGTGATGGTAATTGCCGGCCCTGGCACTGGTAAAACACAAATACTCAGTGCCCGTATTGGTAAAATATTACTGAGCGATGCCCAGGCCGAGCCACATAATATTCTGTGCCTTACCTATACCGATGCCGGCGTAATAGCCATGCGCCGCAGGCTGGCAGCTTTCATTGGCCCGGATGCGTACAAAGTAGCCATCTATACCTTTCATGCGTTTTGCAACGAGGTTATTCAGGACAACCTTTCACTTTTTGAAAAAACTGCGCTAGATCCCATATCCGATTTGGAACGTATTGAACTATTAAAAGAACTTATTGACGCGTTTCCGAAAGAGCATCCGCTGAAACGCTTTCGGGGCGACGTGTATTTTGAAATGAGTGCGCTGCAATCACTTTTTAGCTTAATGAAAAAGGAAGGCTGGCAGCCCGGTTTTATATGCCAGAAAGTAGACGAGTATCTGAACGATCTGCCTAACCGCGAAGAATACATCTGCAAGCGGGCCACCAAAGATTTTAAAAAAGGAGACATCCGCTGGGACAAGATTGAAGAGCAAAAAGAAAAAATGG
>JAICHT010000082.1 GCA_025924755.1 Chitinophagaceae bacterium
AAATACGGTCCAGGTAACTGCTAACAAAAAAACAGCGCCGCCAATATAAAAAGAATATTTTACCGAATCGGGAATAACGCCCGCGGTAGCTGTATTACTAAAGTGAAATACGTTTGTAAATATATACGGCAGCAGCGAAGCAATAACAGCGCCTAACCCAATAAAAAAGGTTTGCATAGCAAAGCCGGATGTACGTTGTGAAGGCGGCAATTTATCACCTACAAAAGCCCGGAAAGGTTCCATCGAGATATTTATGGACGCATCTAATATCCATAAACAGATAGCCGCCATCCAAAGTGCTGTTGAATTAGGCATTAAAAAAAGTGCACCGGAAGCCAGGATAGCCCCGGCAAAAAAGAAGGGTCGGCGCCTGCCCCAGAAAGGATGCCAGGTTCTGTCGCTTAAATAACCAATGATAGGCTGTACCAGCAAGCCTGTTATGGGAGCAGCAATCCATAATATGGCAATATTATCCAATTTTGCACCTAGTGTTTGAAAAATACGACTGATATTGGCATTTTGCAAAGCAAAACCAAATTGAATTCCAAAGAACCCAAAGTTCATATTCCATAACTGGTTAAAGTTGAGCAACGGCTTTTTGTTAGTCGCTTCAATACCGGATGAAAGAGATGAGATGGCCATAAGCAAGCTTGTTTGATGGCTGTAAGTTAATAAGTAAAAACAGAAATGAAACCTTTAAGTAAGATTTCATTTCTGGTATTGCTGAAAAAGAAAAACTGTTACACTATCTTAAAACCATCGGGTAACGTTGCCCCTTTTTTCACAACTACGATGCCGTCCTTTATTGTATACAAAGGATAATCACCGTCGGTTAAATGGCTGCCACCTTTTATAATTACATTATTTCCAATACGGCAATTTTTATCAATAATAGCATGACTGATATTACAATTATCGCCGATGCCCAATTTAGGGATACCCTGCTCGTCGTCTTCTGCTATCTGGTATAGCGTTTCAAAATAATCGCTTCCCATTAAATAGGTGTCTGTCATTATGGTGTTTACGCCTACCCTTGCACGAATACCTACAATAGAGCGTTCTATTTGTTTTGCATTTATAATAGAGGCTTCCGACACAATCGTATGATCTAAAGTAGTGCCGCTTACTTTTGCGGGAGGCAACATACGAGGACGGGTATAAATAAGATTTTTATTATCAAATAAATTAAATTCCGGAATGTCCTTAGTAAGTGCCAGGTTGGCCTCAAAGAAAGCCTGGATGTTACCAATATCTTCCCAGTAGCCTTCATATTGGTATGAAGCCACTTTGTATTTATTGATAGACTGTGGTATAATTTCTTTTCCGAAGTCAGTAGCGTCTTTCTTTTCGTTCAATAATAATTCAAATAAAAGCTTACGATTAAATATATAAATGCCCATAGATGCCAGATACACCTTTCCGGCTTTTTTCATTTCTTCACCCGTATCTACTACCCAGTCTTCCAGCCCGGTTTTAGGCTTTTCTATAAAAGATGTGATATACCCATCTTGGGTTTTTAGCAAACCAAAACTGGATGCATCTTTTTCTGCCACGGGTATGGAAGCTATTGTTATATCAGCCCCTTTATCAATATGGTTCTGAAACATTTCTTTAAAATCAATCTGGTACAGTTGGTCGCCGGAAAGTATCAATACATAATCGGCATCAAAAGGTTCTATATGCCGCAAGCATTGCCTTACCGCATCTGCCGTACCCTGAAACCATGTGGGGTTATCGGGCGTTTGCTCTGCTGCCAATATATCTACAAACGATTTGCTGAAGGCACTGAAGTGGTAGGTGTTTTTTATATGGCGGTTCAACGATGCAGAATTATACATCGTTAATACAAACATGCGGTTGATGCCGGAATTTAAACAATTGGAAATTGGAATATCTACCAACCGGTACTTACCACCTATGGGTACGGCCGGTTTGGAGCGGGTTGCTGTTAAAGGATATAAACGGGTGCCGGCGCCGCCGCCCAGAATTACTGATAATATTGAATTGCTCATATGGCTAAATTTAATCTGTTGTTACTTTAATGATTCGTATAGTTTAATGTATTCCGCTGCACTTGTATCCCACGAGTGATCAATTTGCATCATATAGCTGCGCATCCAGTTAAACAGGTCTCGCTTGTTGGTATATAAATCAATGGCCCTGCCTATTGAATATGCGATGTCCTCTACATTAGCATGGTTAAAACGTATTCCATATCCCTGCCAATCTCCAAAATCTTTGACCGTATCTTTTAAACCGCCGGTGCTGCGCACCATGGGCACCGTGCCATATCGCAACGCATACAATTGATTAAGGCCACAGGGTTCTACGCGGCTGGGCATTAATAAAAAATCGGCACCGGCATACATAATATGACTCAGGCTTTCGCTGTATCCTATATATACACTAAAGTATCCGGCAAACTGCTGGGTCAAGTCTTCCAGCCTGCTTTGTATGTCTGGCTCACCGGATCCAAGTATCAAAAAATTAGCGACACCGTGGTGCTGGTATATAGAACTGCGGATGGCATCTGGCAAAACGTCGGCCGCTTTTTCGCCTACCAGCCTGCCAATAAAAACAATCAATGGTTTGTCTATATCCAGATTAAACCGGTTGCATAATTCTTTTTTATTTTTTTTCTTTCCTTCTTTTACAGTGTGCTCATCATAGTTTTTTATAAGCATCGCATCGGTTGCGGGGTTCCACACTTCTGCATCTATACCATTTAATATGCCGGCACTTTTCCCATACTCGGAAGATAGTAAACTTTCAAGGCCATTGGCAGAGTACCGGAGTTCCTCCATATAACTGGGACTTACCGTAGTAACTTTCCATGCACACCGGACAGCTGAAGCCAGTGGGTTGATGGTTTTGTTCCAATCCAGCAAACCCCATTTGAACGTATCGTACGGCGGTATTAAATAATATTTGTCCCAGCCGATCCACCCCTGGTATTCCGCATTGTGAATGGTAAAAACAGTAGGCACATCAGCCAGACTGCTGAAAGGAAAACAATTTTTTACCATAAACGGAATTAACCCGCTATGATAGTCGTGGCAATGAATGATATCTGGTTTGTGTTGCCAACTGCTCATCCAGTCGCATACTGCTATTTGAAACCCGACAAAGCGTTCGGTGTCGTCATCATATCCATAAATTTTTTCGCGGTCCAGCAAACCATTAATATCAACCAGGTACAAATCAAAACCCAGCTTGTTGGTTTTTTCTTTTATTATACTGTAATGAAAAAAATTGCCGCCAAGGTATTGTCCGCCTTCATGCACCAGGTCCCACTCGTTCTCTAATAAAAACTTAGTGCGGTACATGGGCATTACAACTTTGGTTAATTGTCCCAATTGCGTTTGATATTTTGGTAAAGCTCCTACTACATCTCCTAAACCGCCAGCCTTAGCTACCGGAAAACATTCTGCCGATACGTGAATTATTTCCATTTAAAAGTGATAACTTATATGTTTTGAAATTAAATGTTTTTATTGGGATAACAATTTTTTGCCCTCAATAAAAAAACTATACTATTTTCAAACTTTCAATACTAACAATCTGCTGTATGACTCAACAAACCAAATGGTCTCAGTTCGGCGTATTAATTTCTGTGTTTTTTTTCTGGGGTTTCGTAGCGGCCAGTAATGATATTCTAATTCCGGTGTTTAAAGAAAAATTGCACCTGGAGCAATGGCAGTCGCAAATGATTTCATTTGCTTTTTATGTGGCCTACACCGTAGGTTCTATTATTTACCTAGTCATCAGCAAAGCCATTGGTGGCGATATATTAAATAGAATAGGTTATAAAAATGGAATTGCGTTAGGACTTGTTATTTCTACAGTAGGTGCTTTATTATTTTATCCTGCAGCACAGGATGCGTCTTTTGCTTTATTAATTACTGGTTTGTTTATTATTGGTTTGGGTTATTCGTTGCAGCAAACAGCAGCCAACCCATTAGCTATTATTATGGGCGATCCGCATACGGGTTCGCAGCGTTTAAGTTTAGCAGGTGGCATTAATAACTTTGGTACCACTATCGGTCCGGTTTTAGTAAGCCTGGCTATATTTGGTTCCGTAACGGCTTCCACCACTAAAGTAGCAGATATAGGCGCGGTAAAAACACCCTATTTAATATTGGGTGTATTATTTTTATTAGTAGCAGTTATTTTCAAATTGTCTTCGGTACCCAATAAAATTCAACTTGATCCGGAAGAAGAGGTATCAAAAGTAGCTACGCCTACCGATGTATCGTCTCCATATGGCATACCATCGCGCCGCAGTGCTTTAAGCTATTCGCAACTGGTATTGGGCATGATTGCTATATTTATATATGTAGGTGTGGAAGTATCTACTGCCAGCAACCTGCCGCAATTTATGAAAGTGCATTTAAAATCGGCTTCCGGTGCCGAGTTCCCTACGCAAAACATCGCTCCTTTTGTATCGCTTTATTGGGCCAGTTTAATGATGGGCCGGTGGACCAACTCTGTGGGAGCATTTGGCGTAAGTGATGGCTTGAAATCCGTACTGCGTTTTTTAATGCCTTATTTAGCTTTTGGCGTTTTTCTTTTAATTAATAAATTAGCCAATCATGATATCACTCCATTTTATGTATATGGTTTAATTATTATTGCATTGATCATCGGCGATTTTTTAAGCAAAGGCAATCCTGCACGCCAGCTATTATTGTTTTCCCTTTGTGGCATCACAGCTTTGCTGATTGGCATTTTCTCGGATGGCTATGTAAGCGTGTATGCTTTTACGAGCGTGGGTTTATTTTGCTCCACTTTATGGCCCTGCATTTATACATTAGCAATTGCCGGCTTAGGCAAACATACCAGCGAAGGCTCCAACTTTTTAATTATGATGATTATGGGTGGCGGTGTTATCAGTTTATTGCAAGGTTTTTTAGCCGATAAATTGCTGGGCATCCAATTCTCCTATTTTGTGGGTGTGGCTTGTTTTTCTTACCTGGCCTTTTATGCCATCCGCGCCAAAGCCATATTAAAAGCACAAGGGATCGATTATGATGTAAAAACGAGTTTAGCGGGACACTAATATGTGTAAGATAATTTTTAAATTCGCATAAATGACTAAACGATTAGATCAGTTTGCTGTAGGTATTGATATTGGTGGCACCGGCATTAAATTCGGACTCGTCAACCATCGTGGTGATATCTCTCATAAAAACGTGGCACTTAAAACCACAGATTACGAAAAAGTCGAAGACTTTGTGGATGCTTTACATGATGCGTTAAAACCTGCTATTGATAGTGTAGGTTTTCAAAAGATAAGAGGAATAGGCGTAGGTGCGCCTAATGGAAATTTTTATACGGGGACAATAGAATATGCCCCAAATTTACCTTGGACCGGTGTGCTGCCGCTGGCGAAATTAATGTCGGACCGGTTTAACCTGCCCTGCTCTTTAACCAATGATGCTAACGCCGCTGCAGTAGGAGAAATGATGTATGGTGCGGCAAGAGGCATGCGGGATTTTATAATGATTACATTGGGTACCGGCGTGGGCAGCGGCATTGTATCAAACGGGCAGGTAATATACGGCCACGATGGATTTGCGGGTGAATTAGGCCATACTATTATACGGCCCGGCGGACGTAAGCACCGTAGTACCGGCTCACATGGTTCATTAGAGGCATATGCTTCGGCAACCGGCATCATGCTTACTGCCCAGGAAATGCTGGAGCAGACGGACAAACCCAGCTTACTAAGAAACTTCAAAAGTGAAGAAATTGATTCCCGCATTGTATATGAATGTGCTATACAGGGTGATGAAATTGCGCAGGAAGTTTATCGCTTTACCGGACAGATATTAGGAGAAGCGCTGGCTAATTTTATTATGTTCTCTTCTCCAGAAGCCATTATATTGTTTGGAGGCGTTATCAAAGCGGGTAAGCTAATAATAAATCCTACGCGTGAACACATGGAAAAAAACCTGCTTCCCATTTTCCAAAATAAAGTAAAACTTATTTTCAGCGAGCTGAAAGAGGCAGATGCAGCCATATTAGGTGCCAGTGCACTGGTTTGGGAAATGAGAGATCAATAATATTATAAAATGTATCATATATAGAATGCCACTTTTCCCAGGTGGCATTTTCTTTTAAGACTTATCAGGATTCGTAAATATTTACAAGTACCTCCTGAGTCATTATGATTATCAAATGGTTTGTATTATATTAAAAAATAAAACGATCTTCCAACTTCTTTACATAAAAATTTATTTAGGGACATAAAAATTCTATTGAACTTTTTACATTAAATTTAATAGGAAATTTTCATGATTGTTTTCATCGTGATTGAATGGCTTAGAGTCCAATCCTATAAATGAGTCAACTTCTACTTCATACCTTTTGATATCGTTTCCCGCCCGCAATTGAAAACAATGTATAAGCTGCATTTCTTCACCTCTAAACATTATATGTATGAAGCTAAAATCCCACATTTCAGTACTTGCTGTAAGTACCGTATTCCTTTTCAGTTCCTGTGAAAAGGCAGTCGACTTTTACGACTTTTACAATAAAGATCCAAAAGGTCTGAGCAATAAAACGTACGAAGGTCCGGAAGTAAAAATGGGCAATGGTACAGCACGATCATGGATCAGCGTTAACTACAAGGATATGCCTCAGGAAGTTGGTATCGAGTTAACTCAGGGAGCTTTAACTAATTTGCCCCAAGACCCTACAGATTTTGCGAATGAAACGTTTGTTCTTCCCCTTGACCAAAAAGCGAAAGACCTTACTCCTTTCGACCATGTTGTAATTGACTGGAATCCACAAGGCCATGAACCGGCAGCTTACCAGGTGCCACATTTCGATTTCCACTTTTATATAATGAGTCTTGCTGACCAAATGAATATACCAGCATATACGCCAACTACCGCTTCTCTGTTTGACAACCTTCCGCCAGCCACTCACCTGCCCTCTAATTACATAGCTACCCCAGGAGGCGTACCACAGATGGGTAAACACTGGGTAGATGTAACTTCCCCCGAGCTTAACGGGCAACCCTTTACAAAAACTTTCATTTATGGTACTTATAATGGCGCCGTAACATTTCTGGAACCAATGATTACCATTGCTACTATACAAAGCGGTCAAAGTTCATCTACTGCTATTCCCCAGCCACAAGTGTATGAAAAAACGCATACCTGGTATCCCACCAAGTATAATATTTATATGGGTACCAGTTCACATAATTATTACATAACGCTTAGCAATTTTGTGATGCGTTAATTAGAGCCGATCAAAAATTAAATGGGATAGAAATTTCTATCCCATTTAATTTTTAATCTACTAAAAAATAATTCTTTTGAAACTTACCGGATGAGGGTTGCAGTGCCTTTCAACTGATATACTTTACCGGCAATATCCGTTGCTTTAAGCATCCATACATAAGTTCCGGTTGTTAGTGGCTTCCCGCTTTGAGCGCCATCCCACCCGGTATCCATACTATTGGTGGTATAAACCCGTTGTCCCCAGCGATTATAAATAGTAAAGTACTCCAGTTTTTTAATTCCGATATACTTAGGTTTTAATAGATCGTTCATGCCATTATTATCGGGTGTAAATGCATTAGGCACATATATGGCAGAACCCTTAAACACCTGGATGGCTACCGTATCTTTTGCCACACAGCCTTCTGTAGTTGTAACGGTTAATTCAAATGTTTGATCGTCCTGGAGTATAGCAGTGGGATTGAAAGTATTTGCGTTGGTCAAGTCTGTAGCCGGCAACCACTGAATAGTACCCGTGGCCCCGGTACCATTGAGTTGGTAGGGCAAGTTCTTAATAATAATCGTATCGTTACCCGCAAAAGCATACGACTGGTTGATAAAAAGGGTTTTTCGCAATGTATCCGACGAACACCCATTATCAGCTAATGCCCACGATTGAATATTGTAAGTTGCCGGTATGATATATAGGTGAGAAGCAATTGCAGTTGAAGCGGTTGTGGTGTCGCCAAAGCCCCAGTGCCATTTGGAAATGTTTGTTTTTGTATCGGTTTGCGTTGCCTTGAACGGTATCACCGCATTTGCACAACCATCAGCAATATCATATGCTACTTCGGGAATATCTTTTAATATAACTGTTTTTATAACCGAGGCTGATGTACAGCCATATTCGGATGTTACACTCAATTGCAACTGGTTAGTACCGGCATGGACCGAATCAAAATGTGGCTGAAGCCCCGAGGCTGTCGAGCTGCCATTTAATATCCAGTTCCACTGGCTGATATTGCCTATGCTATTGGTGGACGCATCTATTATACGAAGTGGTGCATTTAAGCAGGTATCATAGGCCGTAAAGTTTGATACCGGTTTAGTACCAATAGTAATAATTTTAGTAGAATCGTTTTTACAACCGTCCTTTCCCGTTACTTCTAATTTTACTTGATAAATGCCGGGCTGATTGTAATAATGGGTAGGCGTCATTTCCTGAGAGGTGGAAGTACTATCGCCAAAATCCCATAAATAACCAACGATCGGTGCAAAAGATTCGGAATGATTATCAAAATGAACCGTAGCATTTTCGCAAGCTGCATTATTGGGCAAATCGGTTTTAAAAACAGGATTTAAAGCCGTACAAAATTGTTGCAGATTTACCTTACCCCCGGTAGCGCCGGTAAATCCCCAGTATACATTGGGATCGTTGTTAAAGATCGTTTTCAGCATATCAACCTGCACTTGTACCCGTAGTACACCATCAAAGTAAGACCGCAGCCATTTAGTACCCGGATCCCAACTAATGCGCAGCACATGCCATTTGCAATCTTCTACATTATCAGAAGTGGATGAAACAGGCACCGGGCCTGCCAAATCACTCCCATGTACCAGGTTGCCATTTGTTTGTATGGCAATATGATCGTATGGGGGATCGTTCGTTGGCTGTTCCATCGGGTTGATATTCTGATATGTATCTAAAGTGATGCCTATAGAAGGGGCAACTCCTGCAAAGCCCAACCCGGAACCCGTATTACCGACACTGGTGCTTATAGGTTGTAATATAAATGCGATTCCATCCGCTCCATCATCATCGGCACAGCCAAGAAATACATTGAACCAAAAATCGAAACCGGTATTTAAATCAATTTTATTTTTGTTCCAAACGCTGCCACTTTGAAATTGGATGGCAGGTGTAAGGGTGTAGCAATTACAGGTATTTTGCTGTGCAGCGCCGTTTAATATATAGGTGTTTGTTTGGGCAATAGATAATGAAAAACTTACTATAGTAAGATACCCAATAAAAAAAAGCTTTTTTATATTAGTCATGTGGCGCCAACCAAAGCAGTTAGAACCACAAAATACAAAATATTAATTAGAGAAGCGCTTACGATTAATGCACTGCTTCCGCCTTTTTTGCCTGCCATTCTTTTTTTCCCAAACCTGCAAACACATGGCGTTCACTGTGGTAAGAAGACCGTACCAGCGGTCCACTTTCTACATAGTCCAACCCAAGGTTATAGCCCACCTCGCGGTATTCGGCAAATTCATCCGGATGCACAAAACGCTGTACCGGAAGATGTTTTTTAGTAGGCTGTAAATACTGGCCGATAGTTACCACGTCGCAGCCGGCATTGTACAAATCGTGTAGCGTTTGAATCACTTCTTCTTTAGTTTCTCCAAGGCCCAGCATAATACCGCTTTTGGTACGCATGCCACCGGCTTTGAGTATTTTAATCACTTCCATACTGCGCCAGTATTTTGCCTGTATGCGCACTTGCCTGGTTAAGCGTTCCACTGTTTCAATATTGTGCGATACTACTTCTGGTGCCGCTTCTATAATACGATCAATATTTTCTTTTTGACCTTTAAAATCAGGTATCAGTGTTTCCAGGGTCGTTTCGCCGTTCAGTGCTTTTACCGCTTTGATGGTATTGTACCAAATAATAGAACCGCCGTCTTTTAGTTCATCCCGGTCTACAGAGGTAATCACGGCATGCTTTACTTTCATCAGGTTGATAGCTTCTGCTACACGTTGAGGCTCATCCCAGTCTACCGCATCAGGCCGGCCTGTAGCTACTGCACAAAATCCGCAACTGCGGGTGCAGGTGTTTCCTAATATCATAAAAGTAGCCGTTCCAGCACCCCAGCATTCACCCATATTAGGACAATTACCACTTTCGCAAATGGTATGCAGTTTATGCGTGTCTACCAGGTTACGAACATGCTTGTAACTTTCACCTATGGGCAACTTTACACGAAGCCAATCCGGTTTTTTGGGTTTACTTTCTATGATGGTATTGGATACTATGGGAAGTTCTATCATGTTATTTTAAATTAAAATCAGTACCTACAAGTTTGATATGATATCAAACAATACGTATAAAGATGATATCGCAAAAAGCTAAGCTGAAGCGACATGCATACAGGTATGCAAAAATACTTGTATTATTTTCGGCGCCCAAATACTAAGGCAATATGAGCCTGGTAAAAAAAGTTTTTAGCTGGGTTAAGCGCCATTATTGGAATTTTTGATGCATAACCATCTACAGAAATTCCGATTTCCAATGCCTCCAGCGATTCATTATAATGTCCGAAATCGAACCGCAAAGCAGCTTTGGCATAAGCGCCCGGTTTAAAACTGAGCTCACTCCAACCTTTTCCAAGCCCCGAACTGCCGTATATTGATGAGGGATCTAAAAACAAATTACTATCGTCTGACTGGTATTTTATATCGCGGGACTGATTGGCACTATCCACAACCTGCAAATAGTAAGGTTTTAAAACGCCTAATGAAAGGCCAGCCTGGTAAATGCCAGTGATAGCCACCCCATTTTTATTGCCTTTTTCTCCAAAAACATATTGCTGGCCGTATCCCAGGTTCAACTGGTAAAAATTATTTATTTTTCCAAAGAGGTAAGAATTAGAAAAAAAATCGCCACGGATGCGCTCTTCTTTGTTATCCTTTATTTCTGCCAGTTCTATTGCATACAAGCTTGAAAAACGAGGCGTCAGCATATGGGCGTGCTCATAAAAGATACCATAGCCATTGGTTCTTAATTCTATTCCAAATGCACTTTGTTTATTGTAACTCAGCACACCTTCTTCCTCCTGCCGGCTGATGATATTGATGCGTTGCCTTTTTTCATTCCGACGTTCCGCTTTTGAGTCCCGGTGTGTCGTTGAATCCTGGGCAAATAAGGTAAAACATAAAAATATGGTGCAACCTAAAAGGATAATTTTTTTCACTGGTGTTAGAAATATATAGTTGAAACGTAAATTTAGGCAAAAAAGTATGACTTCCAGTGTGATTTATGAGGGTGATTTAAGGACTACTTGTACCCATTTGCAATCGTCTTCTCCGATAGAAACCGATGCGCCAACCGACAATAATGGCAAAGGCGAACGCTTTTCACCCACCGATTTATTAGCTACTTCGCTGGCCACCTGCATGATAACGGTAATGGGTATAAAAGCCCGCAATATGAATATTGATTTGAAAGGAATGAGAGCAGATGTTGAAAAAATTATGAAGGCAGATCCGCGGCGTGTAGGTGGCATCAATCTCACTTTTCATATACCGGATGCTTTGCAGGGCCTTAGTGAAAAAGAGGTAGCCATTCTAAAAAACGTAGCGCTAACCTGCCCGGTACAAAACAGTATTCACCCGGATATAAAAGTGAATATAGAGTGGAACTGGAAAACGACTTAAGAACGTTTTAATATAAAATTGCCAACAGCGCATTGCAGGCAGCGTTTATGATTGCAATACTCGTTCTTCAGTTCCAGTAGCGCTTGTGAATCGTATGCCGAACTATTGGCAATACTAAGTTGTGCAAACCCGGCAACTATTGCATTGGCTTCGGCGCCGGTTTGCTGTAGCCATTGTATTGCTTTTAATTGACAGGCTTCGTTTTTATGGTAGCTGCCATAGGCAAAAAGTACAGGCACAATAGTATTGATGATAATATTGTCTATCATAGCCGCACCTACAGGTTTCTTTTTATAAGCAGATGCTTCGTTAAAACGATAATGGTAATGCCAGTAATCATTGGCGGTTGCCGATAACAGCTGCCTGATTTCTTTTAAAGATTCTGTATCCAACACTTTTGAGAATAAATGACTGGAGGTGTGAATGACCATTGCCAGCTGCGCCAGCCGGATTGTTGGAAAATTACCCGGCCGCATCCGTAAGAAATGTACCGGAACCGGTGAGGGCTGCAGCCTGTATTTGGCTTTCAAAAAAGCATATTCCTTTTGCAGTAGCAGCGGGTAATCTTCCGTAAAAGTAGCATTCAGCAAATTGGCCTGGCCCAACAATAAAGCTTCTAATTGGTGAATCTGGTTTTTATGTTTTGCAAGGATCGTAATACTGATAGAGCGGGCTATGCTTTCAAAGGCATCGGCATTTACCTTAATACCAAAGTTGCGTGCCAGCAGCCACCAAAAAGTTTCTTCCCAATGAAAATTACTTTGGGCCAGCAACTGTAATACGACTTGCGATTTCCGGTTAAGGCGTTCTGCGGCTAACCGTTCTTTCCAGGCCAACCATGTAAGTTCATTAACACCGGTAATCGCATCATTGCAGGGTATAAATGTGCC
>JAICHT010000083.1 GCA_025924755.1 Chitinophagaceae bacterium
GCTAGCCGCTGTCAGCCTGCTGCGAACCAGTGGTGCATTTGACACGGTCATTAACGGGGTTAAATCTTTGTTTGCTGCTGCAGGTACTGACACTCGTTTTGTTGATGCCTTGCCAACTGCGTTCATTCGTCCGTTAAGCGGCGGCGGAGCCCGCGGAATGATGGTAGATGCCATGAAAACTTTTGGTCCTGATTCTTTTGTTGGCCGGCTTGCATCCATTATGCAGGGTGCTTCCGATACTACTTTTTATGTGATTGCCGTGTACTTTGGAGCCGTGTCTATTAAAAATACCCGGTATGCAATAAGCTGCATGCTGCTGGCCGACATGGTTGGCATCCTGACTTCTATATTGCTATGCTATATGTTTTTTGGCGGAGCGGCCTAGGCATTTTATTATTCAAACAATTCGTATTTTGTTTTGGGCCGGCGGCTTTCATACCACTTAAAATTGGGCAGGCGCATTTTGCCCGGCGATTCTTTAGTAATAGGAGCGTAGGTGCCTTTTACATCACTCCGTAATACTATTTTCGATAGATCCCCATCTGCAAAATAAATATCCATTATATCGCTCTGCGATTGATTGGTGCCGCTGTAGGTACTGTCTGCATTTCTTATAAAGTAGATGGATTCCGCTGCACCTTTGGCACGTATAGAATCCATTACTCCTTCTTTAAAATAGCCGTCCATGCGAGTAGCCTTTATCTGGTTATACACACCTGGCTCTACCTGGCTTACCATAAAGCTGTTTTCAAATACTTTTATCTTGTCTGCCTTTTTGTTTTTAGTATACAGAAAAATGGTGTCGCCTACTATCTGGCTGCCATGGCTCCATACTATGGGTGATTGAAACAGCCGGAATGTAGAATCTTTGAACGAATAAAATAAGCTGTCACTAACCGCCTGTACCGAATCGGAAAAAATACGTACATGCCGAAAGGCTTCAAAATAGCGGTTTGTACTGTCTTCTGTAACTCCTTTTTTTAATTTTGGAGTCTTAGGGAGTGGTACTCGAGACTGTTTATATAGATCGGTAAGCCGCGCAGTAAAAAGAGTATCACCGGTAATGTAAATAGAATCTTTTTCCTGTCTTATAATCATCAGTGGCTTTTGTGTGGCTAAAAAAGCATTTGTTCTTTTATTGATAAAAATATCATTTGCCAATATGGTAAGCCCTTGTGCGGTATCCATTACTACACCGTGGCCCCTTATCTGCGCCACTCCGGCAGAATCATCGTTTGCAATTTCATCGCCAATTACCCGCAACGATTTATCTTCAATAGAAGTACGTTTGGTAAACTCTGAGTGCCCGGCACGGGTGTCATAATAACCTTCTGAAGTGCGTATGATGCGTTTGCTGGAATCTCGTATATAGGTGTCCGTTATAAACCGGGCAATTTGCGATTCGGTGTTATAAAGCAGGGAATCGGTTTTCAGGTATATTGCCGGGTCTTTCAGCACCACATTTTGTTTAAAGTATACATCTCTTAAGTCGCCATAATACACCCCTTCTTTGCTGGTTAGTACCGATTTTTTACTTACTACTTTGCCGCCGTTATTATATGTTCCTATTTTTGTATTTACGTCGTAATCAAGTTGCGGTGTAGTTAATACACCATGGCCATCGGTAAGTTTTACATTTCCGGTGAGGTGTGCCAGCTTTTTATTGGTGAGATATCTTAAGTAACTGGAGTAGATATTAATAGTATCGTTGTCAATAATGTGCACATGACCAAAGGCTTCAAATACTTTCGAGGTTTGATTGATAACGCAACTATCACAATCAAAAAGCGTAGTGCCTTGCTTTAAGCGAACGCCTCCAACCAGGATTTGATATTCGGCAGTAGAATCTACCCTTCGGTATTCCAGCTTTTTTGCAGAAAGAATATCTACCCGGTGCAACGTATCTGTAGCAGCAGGGGTTTGTGCCTGTGCCGAAGAAAAAAAATAGCAACAAAAAAAAGAAAGAATAAAAAAAGAGAGCTTCATTACTTGATGCTTACGGGAACTGTGTCCTTTGCCAATGGTGAAGTTAATGGCTCGCCTTTTGTTTTGCCGCCAAAAACAGAAATATTAACGTAGCGTTTTGGATGCAGACGTACGTCATCAAGTAATATTTCCAATCCCAAAGTTGCTTTATCAAGTTGGTCGTACAATTTGCGGTCGTTCATTAATAATCCTAACGTGCCTTTATTGGTACTGAACCGGCCTACCATATTTTTTACCTGGTTTGCTGTTCCCTTTAATTCGTTAATGGTTCCTTCCAAAGCCGCAACGGTTTCCTGTATTCTCGAGTTGGCCAAATTATTAGTGGCTATTTCCACATTGCGGATGGTTTGCGTTATAGCATCATTGTTTTTAGCGAGGTTGCCTGTTATTGCATTTACATTGGCTAATGATTTACCTAACACATCTGATTGTGTAGTTAACAATTGTTGCAATCGGGCAGAAGATAAAGAAAGGTTGGCAATTAGCGATTGTATATTGCCATTGGTTTTAGGATCAAAAATATGATTGATGCCGCCGATAGTATACCGAAGCGAATCCAATGTTTCATTTACCAGCGTCATAGTAGGCGCTAACTGTGCTTTTAAATTAGAAATCAATCCCTGGTCTAATCTGGTTGAAATAGTATCGCCCGATTTAAAAAAAGTATTTGAAGTTCCTTTTTCAATGGTCACAAATGCAGCTCCCACCAACGAACCATCAATAAATGCCACGGAATTATTAGGAATATTAAGTTCCCGGTCAAGATGGATTTCCACTAAAATACTATTCACTTCTTTATCGGTAGGTGAATAATTATAAACCGTACCAACGGGTAGCCCATTAATTTTTACACGGTTGGATTTTTCGAGTGTACCTAAATTTTTAAAAACTGCGTAAAGGACGGGGCTTTTCCGAAAAATGCTTTTTCCTTTTAAAAAATTAAAACCTATTATTAATATTAAGATAGCAGAGAGAGCAAGAATGCCAACCTTAACTTCATTTTTTATCTTCATGCATTAGTGTTTACTACCGTTGTAACATTCTTTTAATTGGAAGCAAAGTAACAAATTATTTTTTCCAAAGCGCTACTTAATTAAGTTGAATATAGCCTCTTAAAAAAATCGTACCATTGGTAGAAACATTCTAATGATGCTATTTCCTGGCACTTTTGTGTTCGTCTGCTTCAATAGCTTGTAAAAAAGGGTAAGCGTTATTGCCGGTACTATTTAAACCTGTGGTTTGCGAACCCGATGAAATCTGACGTTTTTCCAACCAGGCAATGTAATTTTTTACTGCATTGGTTATGCAATCGGCAATTTCCTGCTGGCCGGACGGGCTGTTTAAATAATCTTCTTCCTGCGGATTGGTAATGAAACCGGTTTCTACCAAAATACTTGGCATAGCCGTAGCCTGCAGCACCCATATACCTACCTGGCGCTGGTGCGGACCGCCACTAATACGGCCTACTTTTGCAAATTGCTCTTCTACCATACCGGCCAAAGTAGCACTGCGTTTTGCAAATTGCTGTGTTTTTAATAACGACAGGGCGGTAAACTCGGGTGAGTTTGGATCAATGTCTCCATATTTTTGTTGATAGTCATCTTCTGCAAGCATAGGTGCATTTTCACGAACGGCTACTTCTTTATCTTCACTCTTGTGAGCACCCCAAATGTAGGTTTGGGTGCCTTTTTCGCTGGTGTTGGGTGTTTCATAATAATGATATTGCGGAATTTTTTTTACTACTCTCTTTTTGTGCTTGCCTTTGCCGGTATAATAAACTTCAGATCGGTATCCCACAAATTCTCTGTGCTGAATGGGTGGCATGGCATTTACGTGAATAGATATAAAAAGATCGCCCCTGTTTTGGTTAGCAATATTGGCCCGTTCCTTCAGGTCTA
The DNA here is from genome assembly GCA_025924755.1 of Chitinophagaceae bacterium. GTDB lineage: Bacteria > Bacteroidota > Bacteroidia > Chitinophagales > Chitinophagaceae > Flavisolibacter. The sequence continues at coordinate 3,885 of JAICHT010000083.1, forward strand.
CTATATATTTATCTTTCCGCGTTTCTACTATTTTTATATTGGGTAATTCATTGGAAATCTCTGCTACCAGTTTTTTTTCTACGGCAAGGCAAATATCATCTTCATACGAGTAGCTTCCTTTAGCGCCGTTGTAGCCGCCATTGGGCTGAATACCGTGACCGGCATCAATAATAATAGTACGAACAGGTTGTTGAGGCGGTTCGGTCTTTTTTAAAAAAGAAGTAAATAGTGTAATAGAGGAGATGCCACAAAGAATTAGCAGTGTTTTCTTCAGCATATCAGATTTTTATTGAACGGTTATTATAATCTTCACAATTCATTTATGCCTTAACAATTATTTTTGTTTACGGCTTATGATGAGTGAACACAAATTTAAATTAAAAAAATTCATTTTTACTTCTGTTAGTATCATAATTGTTTGTGTTATAACGCTACACAGCGAAGCCCATCGTACTATTCCTTTACATATTTACAGCACTTTAACATCTGATACCGTTAAGCCCATTCGCCACGATTCTTTACCAGCACATACAACTAATGACACCATACCTTCCGGCATTGATACGCTTCCTGCTACACAAAAAATAGACACCTTTTCATTAAAGATGGCTAAGGATACGTTGGAAGGGCCGGTTAATTATGAAGCCCAGGACAGCGCTGTTATATTAGTGAAGAATAAAACTATATTACTTTATGGTAAAACCAAAACCAATTACAAAGATATTAAGCTGACCGCCCCACAAGTAGAGCTAAACCAGGAAACTAATATCCTAACTGCTATTAACAGCAAAGACAGTTTGGGCGATGTGCTTACCCGTGCCCGGTTTGAACAAGGTGCCAACCAATTTGAAAGCGATACCATACAATTTAATTTCAAAACTCAAAAAGGCTTAACCAAAAATACATTTACCCAGCAGAGTGAAATGTTTGTGCAGGGCGAAGCGATAAAAAAAGTAAATGCCAATACGGTATTTATAAAGCGGGCGCGGATGACTACCTGCGATTATGATGTGCCGCACTTTGCCTTTGTAGCCAACAAGGTAAAAATGATCAATAATAAAGTAGCCATTACCGGCCCGGTACACCCGGAGTTTGAAGGAGTGCCTATACCTATCTACTTGCCTTTTGGTTATTTCCCGCTGAGCCAGGGGCGGCACTCAGGCTTTTTGCCACCGCAGTTTACCGTAAACCAGGATTTTGGTTTAGGGTTGGAAGGGCTGGGGTATTATAAAGTACTCAGTGATAATTTTGATGCAACCATCCGCGGAAACATTTATTCATATGGCGGTTGGAATATGAATTTTACACCCAGCTACCGGGTACGGTACAAATACAATGGTACTTTAAATTTAAGCATTCAACATACTAAATTTAATTTCAAAGGCGACCCGGATTATAATCTGGTAAAAACATTTTTTGTTTCCTGGAGCCATACGGTAGATCAACGGGCACGGCCGGGTACTTCTTTTTCGGCTAATGTAAATGCCGGTTCCACCAAATACAATCAGTACATCCCCAACAATCCGGTTAGAAATTTTCAAAACCAGTTGAGTTCTTCTATTGCCTATTCTAAAACCTGGGTAGGCAAGCCTTACAACTTAACCCTTAGTGCTAATCATAACCAAAATAATTATTCGCATCTTATAAATATTATATTACCGGATGCTGGTTTTACTGTAAGTACCGTATATCCGTTTCAACGAAAAGAATCCGTAGGCACACCCAAGTGGTACGAAAAACTAGGCATTGGATATAATGGTACTTTCCGTAACGAGGTTTCTTTTTATGATACCGCGCAGGTAAAGCTCAATAGAATTTTTGATACACTTCAGTGGGGCGTACAACACCGCATACCCATCAGCCTTTCCCTGCCTCCAGTTGGCCCGTTTCTCATAGCACCATCTATTTCTTATCAAGAACAGTGGCTGGGAAGTAAATTCAGGCATACCTGGGACCAAAATTCGAAAAAACTGGATACTACTATTCAAAAAGGTATTTATACCGACAGGCAACTGGCTTTTGGTGTGGGGGTTAATACTGCTTTATATGGAACCTATCAATTTAAGCATTCCCGTATTATTGCTATCCGGCATGTGATTCGTCCTACTTTCAGCTTAAATTATAAACCCGATTTATCGAAAGCGCACTATTATTCCACGCAGGTAGATTCGTTTGGCAACCGGCAATCTTTTTCTGAGTTTCAGGGATCGCTGTTCAGTGGTTTTCCGGGTGGCAGATTTGGTGGCGTTTCTTTCGGATTGGATAATAACCTGGAGATGAAACTGCGTTCCAAAAAAGATACAGGCGCCAACGCCATAAAAAAAGTAAGGTTAATAGACGGTTTTGGCTTTAACGGCAGTTATAATTTTATTGCAGATTCGTTTAAGTTGCAGCCATTCAACTTTTATTTACGCAGTACGCTGTTTGAAAAAATAAACTTAACCGCTGCTGCCAATGTAGATCCATATGAAACGAATAGCCAGGGTTTTAATGTAGACCGGTATATGTGGGAAGGCAACCGTTTCAGCTTAGGTCGTTTAACCAGCGGAAGCATATCGCTTTCTACCGATTTTAAAAGTAAACCTAAAGATCCGTCAAAGGAACCTGCCAATAATACGCCCGGTTCAAATCTGCCACAGGTAAATGATCCGTTGTTAATGGCCGATCAGCAACGCTTATTAGATTATATGCGCCGCAACCCGGCAGAGTTTGTGGATTTTAATATTCCATGGTCTGTCAGCTTATCGTATTCCCTTTATTTCAGCAAGCATTTTACCAGCAACTATAACGGCTTTCAAACGGAAGTAAACTCCAATCTTACCTTTAATGGTAGTTTCAGCCTTACGCCAAAATGGAATTTCAGTACCAATGGTTATTACGATTTTAAAACATTTAAGCTGCAAACTTTTACGATGTCTATATCCAGGGAGATGCATTGCTGGCAAATGTCAATTGGTGTAACGCCTATTGGGCAGTATCGCTATTTCAATATCACCATCAACCCAAGGTCTTCTATATTGCAGGATTTGCGGGTAAACCGTACCCGGTATTTTTACAATTATTAATTTACCTAAGGTGAATTCAAGTTCTGGTAAAAGAATTCTTATTGATACTTTTTTAGTTGATTGGCTTCTTTCAAGATTTAATAAATAAATAAAGTAACTGTGAAGATTAATCTAAAATTATTTGTGTATGTGAGCGGATCATGCTAATTTAGTCCACCGAATTTCAGGGCGTTAACGATTGCTTGCTTCCAGATACTTAATAAAAGATAGATGAAAAGATTATTGCTTTTCTCTATCTTTTTCTTTTAGTAATACCACAAAAGCTGGAAGGTATATAAACACTTTACATTTTACAATAAAAAAGCCCACTGTAGAAACAGCGGGCGCTAACGATTGCTTGCTATATGAAATTCTTAATATTATGTACTTGGTACACAAAGGTAATATTAAATTTCATACAAAGAAATATTATTGGAGAAAAGTTCCCGCTAATAAAAACCTTAACAATAAGTTTTAATTGCAAAAGCAAATAGGTACCAGCTATACAAAAGTTTCATCATGTTGTTACTGTTTGATAAGCAATCTTGCCTTAAAATCAAAGTACAATGTTCATATCAACTTTTATTTGATTGCAGGGTTCGAGCATCTTGTAGAAAATTATTGGTTATGAGCTACGTAATAGTCTTTCATAATATGAAATACTTCTTCCTTTAACTCAGCCACTGACATAGATGCGGGATCAACGGGAGGTAAAAAATGCATTTCTACCCGATGCGGCCAAAAATAAAATGATTTATGTCGGGGCAATACACGAGCTGTATAAAAAATTACGGCGGGGAGAATAGGCTTTTTGGTATCTACTGCCAGCCGGAAGGCGCCATCGTGAAAACGCTGTATTGGCTGGGCACTTTGGTTGCGGGTGCCTTCCGGATAGATGCACATGTGCAGCCCCGATTGCAGTACTTCTTTCATTTTAGAATAACTTCTTTTCCGGCTTTCATCGCTCTTTCGGTCAACAAGTACGCTGCCGCGTTTATACATTAATCCAAAAACCGGAACTTTAGCTATTTCAACTTTTGCAATGGTCTTATTAGGTCCGGGAATGCCCGGGCTGGTAAGGGGCACATCCATATAAGAATTGTGGTTGCATACTACTATATAATTCTCACCGCTCTTAAAATTTTCTTCTCCCTTAAATACTCTTTTTATACCAGTTGCTACAAACCAGAATTTCATCCACGCTACAATTACCGGGTGAAACATTTTACTGCGTTGCGGTTCGGGCCACAGTCCCATAGGCCAGCATATGAGTACTACCGGGATGAGGGATATGATAAACATGGATAGCGCCCAAAGAGCAAAAATCCGTCCCAGTACATTCTTAACTACATTCATATGGTTTATTACAAGGCCCAGTCTATAGGGTCAATTTGATGTTTTACCAAATAGGCGTTTGTCTTCGAAAAATGTTTATTGCCAAAAAAACCGTGCTTAGCCGAAAGTGGCGATGGATGAACCGATTTTAAAAGAAGGTGTTTCTTTTCATTGATGATGGCTTGTTTTTCCTGGGCAAATTTACCCCATAGTAAAAAAACAATATTTTCTTTTAACGCAGATATTTTTTCTATAACCGTATCGGTAAAAAGATGCCATCCTATTTTTGAATGGCTCATCGGTTCATTGGCGCGAACGGTCAATGACGTATTTAATAGCAATACACCTTGTTCGGCCCATTTGGTAAGGTTGCCTGTTTTGGGTATATCCATACCAATATCGTCATGCAGCTCTTTAAAGATATTTACCAGCGAGGGTGGTGGTGGCACACCATTGGGTACCGAAAAACTTAACCCCATTGCCTGCCCCGGATTGTGATACGGGTCTTGTCCCAAAAGTACCACCTTCACTTTGTTGAACGGTGTTTTGTCGAAAGCATTAAATATTAAAGGGCCGGGTGGATAGATGATTTTGCCTTGCGCTTTTTCTGTTTTCAGGTGTTCTGTAATTTGTTTAAAATAAGGTTTGATAAATTCTTCTTCCAATACTTTTTTCCAGGAAGATTCGATCTTAACGTCCATCCTTTTCATATTTATAATTGAAGGTATCAATAAAATAAAATAAATAAGACGGCATAGTTTTCAATAGATATCAAATAAATACAGATGTAAATTGAGGAAATGCTATGAATAGAAAAATAAATCTCAGCATATTAGACCAGTCCACTGTAAGTAAAGGAGCAACTGCCAGCGAAGCATTCAAGCAAACCATCGCTATAGCCAAGTTGGCCGACCGGCTGGGGTTTGTGCGGTTTTGGGTATCGGAGCATCACAACCTTGCTGCCATAGCAGGTTCGGCTCCGGAAGTACTAATGGTTAAGCTGGCAGATGAAACAAAGCGGATCCGTATTGGCTCCGGCGGCATTATGTTGCCCAATCACAGCGCATTAAAAGTGGCTGAGAATTTCCGTGTGCTGGAAGCGCTTTTTCCGGGGCGTATTGATTTAGGAATGGGCCGGGCGCCGGGCGGCGATCGCATAACTTCTATATTACTAAATCCATCAAATGACCACAGCGAAGACAGCTATTTAAAACAACTGGATTATTTGCAGCATTTTTTCAGAGACACCGCAGCCACGCAATATGGACCCATACTGGCAGTGCCGCAGACGGAAACCATACCCATGCAGTGGATATTAAGTTCAAGCGGCGGAAGCAGCCGCATTGCCGCCGATTATGGTATGGGACTGGCCGTAGCTAAATTTATTAACGGTGATGCACAACCGGGTATGGTAGCAGCCTATAAAGAATTTTTTAAACCTTCCGTCCAGTTTCCGCAACCTAAAGCAGCTTTGGCTATTATAGCGCTGTGCGCTGACACGGAGGAAAAAGCATACCAGCTTCGAAAAATATTGGATTACCGGTTTATACAAATGGAGAAAGGAAACTTTGAAGCGCTGGGTGATTATGAATCCATCAAAGACTATCAATTTTCTTCCTTTGAAAAAGAACGCATTCAGGCCAATGCAGGAAGAGTGGTATCAGGAACAAAAGAAGCCGTAAAAGAAGCATTGACAAAACTGGCAGACGATTTTGATATAGATGAAATTATTGCAACTACCATGACGTATAATTTTGAAGACAGGATCCGGTCGTTTGAATTATTGTCGGAAGCTTTTGAAACAACTCTTTCTACAACTTACACTAGCGCATGATCCTAAAATGTAGGAGCAAACAAATAATGATATTGCCGGAATAGGCATCAAAAATCAAAACCTTTAAAAATAATTCGATATAAATGACTGGAGCCACTTACTTAAATAATTGTTGTATTGTTACCGTATGGGCGCCGCTGAAAAAAAGTATGGCCTTGCAGATAGTAAACCGGAAAGAGCAAACGCTGGAAATGCAAAAAGACGAATGGGGTTATTTCAGTATAAAAGTGCAGGACATGCTTCCGGGCAGCCGCTATTTCTTTATACCGGATGGCGAAAATTCATACCCTGATCCCGCTTCGCAATATCAGCCTGAGGGGGTTCATGGTCCATCTGAAGTATTAAACCATAAAACCTATCAGTGGCAGGATAACCAATGGAGCGGAATACCTTTTAAAGATTTGATTTTATATGAGCTGCACATAGGTACATTTACACCTGCAGGAACATTTGATGCGGCTATCGCACAGCTTGATAATTTGGTAGCAACTGGAATTAATGCAATTGAAATTATGCCCATAGCGCAATATCCCGGCAATCGCAATTGGGGATATGACGGGGTTTTTCCATATGCGGTGCAAAATTCCTACGGAGGCCCCGATGGTTTGAAAAAACTGGTAGACGCCTGCCATCAAAAAGGGGTTGCTGTTTTTCTGGATGTGGTATATAATCACCTGGGGCCGGAAGGAAATTATTTAAACCAGTTTGGCCCTTACTTCAATGACAAATATCACACGCCCTGGGGCAATGCCATCAACTTTGATAATGAATGGTCAGATGGGGTGCGGGAATACTTTTTAAACAATGCCATATATTGGTTTGAAATTTTTCATATTGATGGTTTGCGGTTAGATGCCATTCACGCCATTTTTGATAGCGGAGCTGTACATTTTTGGGAGCAACTTCATGAAAGGATAAAGCTTCTTGAACAAAAAACCGGAAGAATATATTATACGATTGCAGAAAGCGATTTAAACAATCCCCGTGTGGTGAAAGGTGCTGAAGTGGGCGGCTATGGCTTTGATGCGCAATGGCTAGACGATTTTCATCATGCATTATATGTACTGCTTAATAAAAAGAATAAAGAACATTTTCCTGACTTTGGAACCATAGAGCAATTGGCAAAAGCGTATAAGGATGGCTTTGTGCATAGCGGTGAGTATACTAAACTTCGCAAGCGAAAATACGGCGCTTCTTCGGCAGGTATCAGCGGCCAAAAGTTTGTGGTATTTAATCAAAACCATGACCAGGTAGGCAATAGCATAGGCGGCGAGCGGTTGAGTGTTTTAATTGATTTTGAACGGTTAAAGCTGGCAGCCGCCGCTATACTTATATCGCCCTATATACCCATGCTTTTTATGGGCGAAGAATATGCGGAAGATCAACCATTTGCTTATTTCATCAGCCATACAGACGAAGCATTGGTAAAGGCAGTGCAGGAAGGTCGAAAAAAGGAGTTTGAACGTTTACAACAAGGGCCCGAGCCGGAAGACCCGCAAGCAGAAGCTACATTCAATAAATCAAAACTTCAATGGCAAAAGCGTACTATTGGCAAGCATGCTGTGATGTTGAATTGGTATAAGAAACTGATACAGATGCGTAAGACAATTGGAGCGTTGCAGCATTTTAAAAAGGATGAGGTTTGGGTAAATATTATAGATGAAAATGCGCTTGTAGTACAACGGCAAAGTGAAGATGGAGGCCAGGCTGTTCTATGCTTGTTCAATTTTGGCGATGGGGCGAGTACTTATATATTGCCTTCATACAGAAAGCAATGGCGTTTGATATTAAACTCAAAAGAAAAACAATGGCTGGAAGAAGATGAGGAATCCTACTCAATGCAGCAAAAAATAAATGCGGGGGAATCTATAAGTCTTTCTCCATGTAGCGTAGTGGTATATGAACATAACCTGTACTAATGCCTGATATGCTTCTTCATTTTTAACAAAGATGTAAGGTCATATCATACTATCAAAATGATTATTTTTAAAGCAATACTCTACTTATGAAATATTTTCTGATCGCTATTATTCTTATGCCTTTTTTAGCAATTGCGCAGGATTGTAAATTGCAACGCGAAGTGGATCCATATACCAAAGAAGTAACACTCACAACCGGCTTTATAACTATTAGCCCTGCTACCTTATCCATCGAGGCCAATAGTAAAGAAATTGATTTTTTATTTTCACTAAAAAACACCGGTGATACCAAATGTTTTGACGATGCGTCTACAGCCACTATTCTTTTTGATGGCAGCCGGTCAAAAATGAATATTAAGAACAGCGGAACCATGAACTGCGATGGCTATTTCCATATTACGTTTAGAAACTCCGACGCTACTCCGGGTATGCTGCAACGGCTGGCCACTAATAAAATAACCAGTATCAGCCTTACAGATAACAGTAAAAACATTACGCTTATAAC